>JAUSGO010000028.1 GCA_030649025.1 bacterium
GGCAAGTCCCAAAGAAGCCTTCAAGAAGCTGCAGGTACACACCAAGAGCTTCATGGACCGCGTGAAGAAAATACACCGCCTGCTCGTAGACATCATCAACGGCCTTAAAGGCATGTCCCAGAAGCCAAAGCCGTCTCCCAGTATATCTCCCTCTCCTTCGGTGAGCCCTTCTCCGAGCGTCTCTCCGACGCCTACGCCTACCCCAACTCCCACACCATCAGAGACCCCTACGCCAACTCCTACTCCTTCGGCAACGCCGACACCAACCCCGACGCCTTAATGCAATAAGATCTCTACAAGAAACGCGGCGTTAAGGCCGCGTTTCTTTGTCAGAATCCTATAAGATGTTGTAAGCTAAAGTCATCTTAAGCGTCATCTATGGCATCGGATACGAATCGTTCAATAGAAGAGCAGTTCTTACAAGCATACGATGCATACGCCGATGCGATTTTCCGGCATTGCTACTTCCGAGTGTTCAGCCGCGAACTGGCCATGGACCTCATGCAAGAATCGTTCACGCGTACTTGGGCGTACCTAGCGGACGGCAAAACCGTGGAGAATCTTCGGGCATTTATTTACCGGGTGGCCAACAACCTTATTATAGACGGATCAAGAAAACACAAAGAGGTATCTTTGGATGTTCTGCAGGAAAAGGGATTTGATCCGGCCACACCCCGGCGCAAGGAAGGTCTGCAGAACATAACGGACGGAAAGTATGCGATTGAAAAGCTCCGGCTGCTCGACCCGAAGTACCGCACCCCCATATCCATGCGCTACATTGACGATCTGACGCCAAAAGAGATCGCCCAAATCCTTGGCGAGAGCGAAAACATCGTATCCGTGCACATCCATCGCGGCATGGAGCAATTGCGGCAAAAGTTTGAACTATAACCCCCATACACTAATTCTCGGCAGATAAAGACGGAGGGGCGCTGATATTGAAATGCTTAGTTTTAAATAGAGTATCTAAAATTCTTACTTCTCAACATGCCGCAAGGCGGCATGAGCCGAGAATTAGTGTGGGGGTAAATAGCCTATGTCCGATTCCCTAAAAAAATTTACCGAGGATGCGCGTAGCGTTTCCCTGGTGTCTAAAGAAAAATCGCAGTCCCGCGAACACGTTTTTGCGTTCATGAAGGCGCATCCCGTAAGAGTTGTGCCGGAAGAGCGTCATCACAGTTGGTCGGATCAAATTTTATTATTATTTTCATCGCACACACTGCTTAAACCTATGTCACTTATTCTTATTCTCACGCTGCTTTTGGGCGGAGGTACCTCATTTGCCGCAGAACGAGCGTTACCGGGAAGTCTTCTGTATCCCATAAAAGTGCATGTCAACGAGGAGGTCAGAGGTCTCGTTGCTTTTTCTGCCGAGGGAGAAGCGGGCTGGGAAGTTCGCCGAGTTGAACGTCGTCTTGAAGAAGCCGAGGAGCTTGCACATAATGGGGATCTCATTGGGGAAGTTAAGTCGAATATAGAAACAAACTTCGAAAATCATGCCGACCGCGTAAATAAGCGCATTGCCGCATTCGAATCGCGCCTGGACCTTGAAGCGGCTGCCGATATAAGCTCCGATTTTGAAACCTCTCTCCGGGCACACGAGCGGATACTTAAAAGACTCGCCGAAAACGAAGACGAAGAAGAGAGTAAAACCGGAATAATGGTCCTTGCAACCTCGGTCCGGGTAGAAATAGAAAATACATCAAGATCCCGAGGAAACGTTGAATTAAAGTTCTCCGAGAAAAAAGGCCCGCAAGTTGAAACTGCCGCCAACGGAGCCCTGCAAGCCGCCGTCAATAAAGTAGCCGAGGTTCGCCGGCTCATCCAGATTGTAAAGGATGCGTTGGGAGACCGGGCGACCGCACAGGCAGAAGCACGCCTCCTCGTGGCAGAAAACGCTATCGCGGAAGGGAAGGTGAAACTTGTTGCAGAAGCGCATGGAGAGGCGTTCGCGCTATTCAAAAAAGCCCATCGCATTGCCCAAGAAGCAAAACTGCTCATTGAGGCAAGGAGGGCTCTCCGGCTTGAAATTGAATTCAACGGAGGGGCGGGGACTGAAGACAAGGACGAGGATGAAGACGAACAGGAAGTCAGGCACGAAGAAAAAAATGATGATGACGATAAAGCGGGCTCATCTACATCCTCTCAAAACGAACGCAAGAAAGAACAAGAGAAGACAGCCTACATTGACGCAAATGATGAAGATCTTATGGAAGCCAACGCGATATTGCTATCGGCAACTTCGGGAACAGAATTCAGCACGGAGCTTGAATTTTAAACTCTCATTGGTATCGCTTAATTGTTAGCGCATACATGATCAAAACTCCCCCGCGTCAAGACGTGGGGGAGTTTTTTAATTGTTTCATTCTGTTATAGCACCTGAGGAATATAATCCAGGAACGCTTGTCCATTCAGCGAAGCAAGAAGGGAGAAGAAGGCCACAAGGATAAGTGCGCGGGCGATGAGGTCTTTATGCTGAATATCTATGCGAATGAAGATATTCAGGATCGAAGCAAGAATAACAAAGGCAAGAAACGCCAGGAACGAGCTTTCAATCACGCGCTCGGAAGCCGTCATGAGGTTCACGACAAAAACAAGATGCCTCGGCGGCGCCTGTTTGATGACCTCCTGTTCGGCGGCAGTTCCTGCGACTGCACTTTCCGGCACAAAAGAAGCTGTCGGCGCTGTTTCTGCCTGAACCAGCGAAGCGGGTAACGGCGCCTCCTCCACCGCAACGGTCGCTACGTCGCTTGCTTCAGGAAATGGGGTTGCGGACGGAGTTGCTTGGGGAGTTTGCGAAGGAGAAGGCGCGGCACTCGGTAGTGGCGTTTTTATCGGAGACACCTTTGGCGAGACCACGGGAGTTGCCACGGGAACAGGAGCAGAGCTTTTGCCGAACATTTGCACAACCACAATAGAAGGTCTTTCGGGGTCTCCGGATGGAGCGGAGGCAACCGCGATGCCTATCTCCTGGTAGTTTCCGTTCAGAATATTCGCCCGGTGTAAGGGAGAAGCAAGCCAGGCTTCAACAACGGCACGACTATCCACAAAATCTTTTGCAAGATTCTCTCCGGCGTAGAGATACCGGTATCCTGCGTTTCGGAACCAGTACCAGGGACTTTTACCATCGGGGCTTTCGTGCGCGAAATAATTCTTCGCAACCATGTCCTGCGCCTTCTCTTGCGCGGCCTTTGCAAGCAGAGAATTTGTGTTGAGTTCGCCAAGCCCCTGGGCTTTGCGCGATTCGTTCGTAAGCGCCACCAGGGTTGCGCTGGTCACATCGGCAAAAAAGTACGCCCGTGGTAAAAACGTGAGAATGGAAATGACCCCGAGCTTCAATACCAAAGCAACCGCGATATAGGCTCCGAAAGAATAACTCTCCAAGCTTCTCGGCCTGAAATGATTCTCGTCGCACGGGATGAAAAACAGCTTCAAATTATGGCTTATTTTAGACAAAAAATTCATAAAAGGATATCGAGTTTTATCTAACTCTATTATACATTCTAATAACTGATTTGTCAATATTACACATCATTCTATAATCTGCTCCGCAACCACCACGAGACGCTGTTTTGTAGAGAAAAGCGGTGAGCAGGTGATGAGGGTAATGATGGATTTTTCCGATGGGGCGACGACCGAAAAATCGTTAGGTTCAATGATCTTTGTTTGGGCAACTTTATATGTATAGACCTTCCCCTGCCAGCGAGCGGACAGCGTATCCCCCAGTTTCAACTTGTCCAAACTGTAAAACGTCGTGTTGTTCGGCGGTAGGTAGCGGAAGCGATGACCGAATACTACGGTGTTGGAACCCTTCTTTGGCGTAGACGTTCCGGGGTAGCGCCATGCGCCATACAGCAATGCGCCCGCATCTTTCCCTTCCACGATAGGCACCGACACGCCTATTTTTTCAATAAAAAGACGATTATCGTCTGCTGGCTTTGACCGCGGAGTCGGGGTCGGCGCGGGAACGGTTGAGTCAGAGCCCGTCGCGCCCGGCGCGATCTCTTCAAGGATGGCGTCTTTGGCAAGCAAGTCATCGGCATCCTCCACATATTCGGAAAGCTGTTTGGCATCTGAAAAAAGTATCGGCACGAATGGAAAAAGCGCTCCCAAAAGAGCTATAAATATCAGGGTGCATCCTGCTCCTATAAGCGCAATGGACCGCTTTCTTACCATGTGCGCATTATAACACGACGGGTCCGCGATTAACTATACAAAACCCCGCCGGAAAGGCGGGGTTTTGATTTTGGTTTTTGCCGATGAGCGTTACACGCCTGTGTTGCCGAAAAATTTATTTGCAAGTTCCGGCGAGATGAAAAGCTCTTCAATGCGCGACGGCATGATGCGTGCGCCAAGCGTGATAAGCAGAAGCCCTGTTGCAGCAAGTGCTATCATGAACGAGAGATAGATGCGGTCGAACATGAGGAAGCCCGCCTGCGGAAGTTGCGTATCGGCTGCACCAAGCACCTGGCCTTCAGTAGAAGCGCCCGCAACGGTCGGCGTAGGCGTGGGAGCTGGCGTCGGGGTTGCGGTTGGTCCGCCGCCGCCTCCGTTGGTTACCGTAACATTTGCTTGCGCAAGAATGGCCGAGCTATAGAAGGAGCTGGTCACCTGGGCGTTTATGGGATAGGTCCCCGATGAGACGCCGCTGCCCACATTCATGTTGAAGTTGAATGATTGCGAAGCGCTCGGAGCAAGAGAAGATATTGTGGGGAAGGTTTGGGAGCCGGAGCTGTCGGCCATTGCCATACGCACGAATGGCAGGACAAACGTCTTTGCGGTGCCGCCCTCCGGGAAGCTGAAGCCCGCAGGAAGCGTAACCGTAATTATCACGTTGCTGTCAGAAAGGTTTCCGGTATTGTTCACGGTCACCGTACCCTGGGACTGTCCTCCGGCATTCACCGTTGAAGGATTTGCCGAAAGCGAGAGATTGAGAATGACCGCACTACCGCCTCCTCCACCGCCGCCACAATTCGACTGACAACCGGGAGTAGGCGTGGGTGTAGGTTCGGGGGTTGGGGTTGGCTCTGGAGTGGGTTCCGGAGTAGGTTCTGGGGTTGGCTCAGGCGTAGGAAGAGTATTTACTGAAATATCAACACCGTCGTTGTCGTTGCTGTTATTATTATCAAATTCTGTTGCATCTGCCGAAGCGGTATTGGTTATGGCTTGGCCACCAGTTCCGCTGTTGACCGTAACGGTGATGGTTAGAGTTGCAAACACGGTGCTTGCCAGAGAACCCACCGTCCATATACCAGTAGCGCCGTTGTAGCTTCCCTGGCTGGCGCTTGAAGAAACGTACGTCACGCCGGTTGGCAAAATGTCGGTGACCACAACATTGGTGGAGTTGTCCGGACCACTGTTGGTGACTGTAACGGTATACGTTATAGTTTGGCCCTCATCTGGCGTTGCGTCGTCAACCGTTTTGTCGGTTGCAAGATCCGAGATCGACTCATAACATTTGAGATAATCTTGGTTGTAATTGTTTGAATTTGCCGAGGTTGCGAAGAATTTTGCGGTGTTCAGTGAAATTCCTGACCCCGTAAGCTGGGCTTTGGGAATTGCCCAATCAACAAAGTATAGACCTCCACCCGCCGAAGTTGCCTGTGCGTGTGTTGAGGCCACATCGCTCCAAAGCAGAGTATCCGCCGGATCATTGAATATCGATGGGCTAAAGTCTACGGCAGTTACCGCGGGGCTATTCTGCCATATTTCAACCTTGTCATCCTTGCCGTTAAGAGCAAGGAGGTATTGGTAGGCGGGTAAAGTGGTTTGCATCAAAACAACCCAGGAATGATTTTTCCAACCGCCTCCATTATCGATAGGATTGCCATTATCGATAGGATTGCCATTAACTCTCTCTCGGAAGTAAAAATAACTTGCGTCTTCAGCAAAACCGACCGCAGGATTGCTGGTATCACCAATTAAATCTCTGTGGTCGGTTGGGGGCTCCGCAAGGTCAGTTGAACATTGCGCCGGCGACGTCCAAGATGTCGGCCAAATTGGAGCCGCTTGGGCCGCCAACGGCACCGACTGAAACACCATAGACATGGTGAAAACCGCCGTGTAGAACGCTACGAACGGGCGGATAATCCTGGCCCTCTTTTTTGTCGTGAAATAGTACATATATGTAAGGCTTTTTGCCTTAAATAATGATAATTTTAATTAAGGATTCAGTTTAGCATCGATATCAAATTCTGTCAAGTTCTCCAAAGGGAAAACGGTAAATACTGAATCAAGTCGTAAGCGCCTTAAAGTATATCACAGATAGCGTTTTTAACAGAAAAAGCCGTATGTGGAAAAGGAGTTGATGTCTCATTTATGCCAAGCGGCCGGATTGGAAATGCCGACGGAAACGTCTTTCGCGAAATCTAATGATGCTTACTTTCGCAAAAAGCCGGAACTCGGCACGCAAATTATACAGGCCAAGCTGTTTGGCTTTCAGCCATTCTTGAGCGCGAATGCGCATGACGGCTTTGTGGTACCGGTATTCTGCCGGTATTTCGTCAATGCGATACTTGCGGATAAAAAAGCTCGTGCGGGCCAAAAGTCTTTGCATGCGACTTCGCGCGTTGGCGACAAAAAGTCCCGCAAAAACCGCAAGCCCGGAAAACGCAACTCCCGCCGGAATTGCCGCAGCAGCAGTACCCGTGCTTATGTCAAAGACGCCAAGCACTTGCGGAGTTGGATTGGTTTTTGGAGGATTTGGGATTGCCGCGGTTGACGCGCCAAGCACTTGCGGAGCAGGCACGCATGGAGCGGAAGAGATGCGAAGAATGGATGTATCGGATGCGGGAGGGTAGGCATTGCCGAAAAGGAGAGACGCGGTGTTCACCAACGGAGCGGTGTCCGCGGTGAGGCCGGCGGGTATTACTACGGAAAACGAAACCGTAAATGAAGAGCCCGGAGTAAGCAAAGGAAGCGCGAGCGAACCGTCTTCCATCGGGTCGGACGATGAGGCGCCATTCAGCATGGTTGAACCCGGAACGACAATAAGGGGAGACGGAAGAACATCTTGGAGTGTTACGCCGTTGAGGACGTTCGGATTTGCCTGGATGGCGGTGAGAAGGAATTCTACGGTCTCGCCGGGAGAAGCCGCGACAACTTCTCCGTAATCAGCCTGATTGCAGGATATATTACGTAGAGCATTGCCAATTCTTGCCGGTGATGCAGTTCCCCCACCTCCTCCGCCTCCACCACCGCCCCCACCCCCACCTCCACCTCCTCCGCCAGGAGGCGGTGTTGGGGCTGGAGTAGATGTTGGCGTTGGAGTGGGCTCAGGAGTAGGCGTCGGTGACGGTGTCGGCGTTGGGGTCGGTGTAGGCGTCGGAGTAGGAGTCGGCGTGGGAGTAGGCTCCGGTGTAGGCGATGGAGTTGGAGACTCTGATGGAGTCGGGGTCGGAGTTGGGGATTCGCTCGGGGTTGGAGTCTGGGTTGGTGTAGGCGTGGGTGAAGGCGTGGGTGAAGGCGTCGGAGTAGGTGTCGGCTCTGGCGTTGGAGACTCGGACGGTGTTGGGGTAGGTGATGGAGTAGGTGATGGAGTAGGTGTGGGAGTAGGAGTAGGAGTAGGAGTAGGTTCGGGTGTAGGAGTCGGCGTGGGAGTAGGCTCCGGTGTAGGCGATGGAGTTGGAGACTCTGATGGAGTCGGGGTCGGAGTTGGCGAAGGCGTTGGTGTCGGGGTGATACCGCAGTTTTGTAGGTCTACTGCCTGGGGATTATGTAAAGAAAGGGTTGTCCCATCAATGGTCACGGTGCCGTCGCTTACGTCGTATATCGTTGCGCCATATGGCGGGTAATCCAGATAATGCGCAGTATCACCCGTGTGCTTGCTGAACAAAGCCGTGCGCACGGTGCCGTTTAGTCCGTAAGAAACGAAGCCGTAGTCTGATACGGAATCTGGCAGATGCACAACCACAAAGTGCACTTCAGCGGAGGTGCTTTCCCCGGTGCACTCAACGTGGCTCAAATTAAGCTGCATTTCCCGCTCTGCCATTGCCGCAAAGAAAGAAACGAACGAAAACAGGACAACAAAGACGCCGGCCAATACGCGTCTTAAGAAGTTATTGTTTTTGTGAAAGCCTGTGAAGACATTCATATATGTAAGAAAAAAATTCTATGGGTTTTTTGGAATTATTCAACGCGATCTGCCCGCACGGCTATCCTCTGCCAGTTCGTGCCCACCGGCCAGCAGGATACCAGAACAATACCCTCTCCGTCGAGACTTTGGAGAACGTCCTCCTTCGCATTTTTTGGATCTATGATAAAATGGTCACGCACCCGGTAGTGCAGTATCTTGCCGGACATTTCTATGGCTATCGGATCTCCCGCCTTAAGTTTATCAAGCAGGGCGAAAACCGACCCATATTTTCCACGATAGGTCATTGGAGCTGAGCTGTGGCCCAAGAGGACCGATGTTCCACCGCTTCCGATCTCCGCGCTTCCCGGCCAGCGAATAACCCCCCCTCCCAGATCTTTGTTGATGGTTTTCAAATTAAAAGCAGTCTCCACAATGGGAGCGGAAACTCGTAAGCTCGGTATCCGTATACGCGGAGTTTTTGGAATTGCCGCGGCCTCAATGAGTTTCTTTTCAACAGGAGACGTTTCGGAAGCGCCCAATGGGGCGGATGCATGGGAAGATAAGGCTGGCGGCACACTTTGAACCTCATAGTTTTCTCCTGCCGTAGCAAGACCCATCAACGATTCTTCAATATTCGCCGCAAGCGGCAGAAGTGTAGGTGTTTTTTTAATTTCAAATTCATCTCTGGACACCAGCGCGGTAAGTGCGGGCCAATTTTCGTGTAAATAATAGGAAGCGCGAGCGGCGTAAGAACGGCCCGAAGCGTAAAAGGATAGCGCCAACATCAAAAAGCCGGATGCCAAAAGGATCTTCAGAAAGTTTTTCCGGTTCATAAGCGAATGTTGATGCCGAGTCAATTCGTCGCTAATGATGCCGTCTCTAAGATAGATGCGGCGCGTTCCAAATTTAAAGACCGAGATTGCTGGGGTCATGCTATGTGGGGCTCTGATTTTATGACTATAATGGTACAAGAGTCCGAAAGTACATTCTATAATAGTCTTAATTCTTTGTCAAGTTTCCTCGAGTAAACACATTATTCAACAGGATTGCAAAGTAATTAAAACTTGACATTTTTTTATGAGCGTGTTAACATGGCATTTCATCTCATTCGGTACCCAGGGGTGGCCGAAAATCTTGTAAAAACATCAAATTACATATGGAAAAGGTTCAGATAAAAATCAATAAATCCGCTTCCGTGTCCGGGAAGGATGCGGCACTCCCGAGCCTTCCTGCTAGCGCGAAGAACGTCGTTCCCAAAAAGGAAGTTTTGGAACTGATACCCGTGTCCTTGGTGAAAGAATTCGGTGCGTTTGTTTTTGACGCGTCAGAAAAAGAAATAAAGATCGCCGCTCAAGATCCAAGCCAACCGGTCCTGCAAAAATTCGTGTTGGAACGCTTTGGAGAAAAAGCGAAATGGTTTGGCGCATCCGAAGAGGATGTCCAATTCATCATCAAGCATTATCCACGGGACTTCAAAGACGAAATTTCCCGGCTTACCGAAAATCCCAATGTTAACGGCAACATCGTGGAAATTGTCGACCGCATCATTGCTTACGCCATTGCCGAAAAAGCAAGCGATGTGCACATTGAGTCGATGCGCGGCCAGACCCTGGTGCGCTTCCGCGTGGACGGCTTGCTTCACAAAGTGCTTACCATGCCTCAAGACGTGCATCAAGCCATGATCGCGCGCTGTAAAATTCTGGCAAATTTGAAAATAGACGAATACCGCCGCCCGCAAGACGGCAGAATCGAGCTGGAAACTCCTCCCAATACTTCGCTACGCATTTCCATCGTACCTACGCTTCATGGAGAAAAAATAGCCATGCGTATTCTGGACGACTCGAACAAAAATCTCTCGATGGAGAATCTCGGTTTCTCAAAAAGCCACCAAGAAATACTTTTACGCAACATTGAAAAGCCATTTGGCATGATGGTGACTTCAGGCCCCACGGGGTCGGGAAAAACCACAACGCTTTACGGCCTGTTGAGCCTTCTGCCGAAAGACGGCATAAACATCTCCACGCTCGAGGACCCCATTGAGTACGCTCTCGACGGCGTCAACCAGATCCAAATAAATCCCCGGGTGGACCTTACCTTCGCTTCCGGACTCAAGGCACTTCTGCGCCAAGACCCGGATATCATTATGGTAGGAGAGATCCGCGATTCGGAAACCGCGGTGATGGCGGCAAATGCCGCGCTCACGGGACATATGGTGCTTACCACGCTTCATACCAACGATGCGCCATCGGCCGTAACAAGGCTTCTAGAAATGAAGGTGGAGGATTTCGTGGTAAGTTCCATCGTCAACCTGGTCATCGCGCAACGGCTCGTGCGGAAAATTTGCGAATCCTGCGCCGAAGAACGGAAACTCGACGAAATTCTTTTTAAAAAAATTACGGAGCGCGGAGATGTCAAAGAGGCCCTGGAAAGCATGGGGCAGAGCATGGACCAAATTCGCGAGCGTACATTCCGCGTCGGCAAGGGCTGCGATGCGTGCCTCGGAACGGGATATGTTGGACGCGCCGGAATTTTTGAATTACTGGAGCTTAATAAAACCATACACGACCTTATTCTGGAACACGCGCCATCGGAGCGCATCAAAGAGGTAGCAATAAAAGCAGGATTCAAAGACATGATTGCCGACGGCCTGGAGAAAGTTTTTTCTGGCGTGACCACGTTCGATGAAGTTCTGCGCACAACCCGCAACGTGTAATATTATTTTTTGAAACCACATGTCGTCTTTCGCATATAAAATCGTCACAAAGGAAAACAAGGTCCTTGAAGGAGAAGTGGATGCGCCGTCAAAAATAAAAGCCGAAGAAAAGTTCAGGCAGGAGGGTTCAACGGTGCTTTTCGTATCTCCGAAAAAAACATCCTTGTTCGCGAAAGAACTGTCCATGCCCTCATTCGGTTTTCCCATCACCGAGCGCATATTTTTTTTCAGGAACCTTGCCACCATGCTCGGCGCAGGCCTTTCCTTGGCAGATGCCATGCGCGTATTGGAAGAGCAGGCCAGAAGCAGCGGAGTCAAAAAAGCCATCGTAACGATCATCCATGACGTTGAGAACGGGAGACGGTTTTCGGACGCCATGCGGAAATTCCCGAATTTTTTCTCGGATTTTCTTATTGAGGCGATACACGTGGGAGAACTCACGGGGCAGCTTGCCGATACGCTCGATCGCATATCCACGGACCTCGAGCACGACCACGATTTGCGTCGAAAGGTTCAGGGGGCCATGGCGTATCCATTGGTGGTGCTCACGGTTATGACGGGCGTAGTAATCACGCTTACGGGTTTTGTTCTGCCGAAGATTGCGGACCTTTTCAAGGAGCTCAATGCGCCGCTCCCAATGCCGACACGAATTCTTCTTGGGGGAAGCGGATTCATCCGCTCCAGTCCCTTTGCGGTTATAGGCGTCTTTGCGGCGCTGGCCGTAGGACTGTTCTTGCTCTGGAAAAATAAAAAGGGAAGATATTTCATCCATTATGCGTTTTTAAAAATCCCGGTCTTCGGCGACATGCTAAGGGAATTTAATTTGGCAAGATTTTTCAGGGCTCTTGAATCGCTTTTTGCAAGCGGCATTTCGCTCGTACGTTCCGTAGAAATCGCCAAAAAAATCCTTAAAAATGACGTATACCGGCAGGCTCTCGATGGCGCGCATCCCATTCTTATACACGGCGCGCCGCTTTCGGACGCGTTGAAGCTTCATCCGTTTCTTTTTCCTACGCAAACACGGCGCATTATAGAAGTCGGGGAACGCACGGGAAAGCTGGAGGAAATTTTCAGGCGTGTCACCTCGTATTACGAACGCGCCCTGCATCATAAAACCCAAATGCTCGCCTCGCTCATTGAACCGGTTCTTATTGTATTTATCGGCGTAGTCGTTGGGGGACTCGCGCTGTCTGTTTTTCTTCCCATTTACCAGGCAACGAGCGTGTTTTAAGAATTTTGGCATGGCCAGAACACATTTAAAAATTTTTACTCCGCAACGGGGATTCTCCCTTATTGAAACCCTCGTTGTTGTGGGCATTTTAAGCATCATCGCGGTTTTTGCGCTGGGATCGCTTCGCGGCGTGCGCTCGCGCGCGGCACTAAGCGACGGACAAATACTCATTGTCCGGGCCCTGGAGGAAGCGCGCAACCGCGCCGTAACGGGCGCGGGAACATCGGACCATGGCGTCCACATCGAGCCGGGAAAGATAGAAACGTTCGAGGGCTCCGTATACATTCCCGGTAGCGGCGTAGAGTCATTTCTGCCTCCGGGTGTCTCGACAGACCAGGCAAATGCCATTGTGATATTCAAAAGACTGGTTGGGCAATCAAGCGCAAACCCCACCATAATGCTTTCTAATGTTTCGGGCGCAACATCAACAGTTGCGGTAACATTGGACGGCGCGATCATCCCTAGCTTATAGCTGATAGCTTTTAGGGTTTAGACTCATCACGAAATCAATTCATGAAATTTTCCAAACCTATTAGCTATAAGCTAAAAGCTAAAAGCTCCAAAGGCTTTGCGCTTGTGGAAGTTATTATCGGCATGGGTATTGCCGCATTTCTTCTCACCACATTCTCGTCAATTGCCCTGCAGAGTAAAAAGGTAAGCCGGGCAAATATGCGCAACTTTAAGGCAGCGCTGTATCTTCGCGAAGCTATAGAAGTAGCCAAAGACCTGGAACAGACGAACTGGGCAAGCTTTGCAAACCCGCTCTGCGTCTCGACGCCATATTGCCATCCGCAGGCGGCCGGAAGCACGTGGACCCTTGCCGGAGCAGAAGAGCTGCTCGACGATGGCATGTTTGCGCGGACTCTTTCCGTCTCGTCCGTATATCGAGATCCTGTAACAAACGCTATCGATCTTGCCGATCCGCCAACGGGCGCGCTTGACCCGAATACAAAAAAAGTGACGGCAGCGGTGAGGTGGGATACCGGGTATGTCGTGCGCACCGGAACGCTTGAGGCATATATATATAACATGCCATGACCCTACCCCTTAACACCAAACAGCAAAAAAATCCGCGCAAGCTTGGATTCCAGTCAGGGGTAACCCTGCTTGAAGTTATTCTTGTCCTGACTATCGGTGTGGCTGTTGCTACGATGGTGACGCTTGTTACGTCCGCGGGCCTTAAAAATATCCGATCTGCAAAACGCCTTGAGCGGCTTCATGCAAACGCCGTTTTCACCACAAATGCCCTCACCTACTGGATAAAACAGGGGGATTTGCTCACCGTAACTTCCACGACCGCTTTGAGAATAATCCTTCCGGATTCTTCCATAAAATATATTGAGAAATCCAATAATCGTGTTACACTGGACGGCAACGCCATAACCACCGATGATGCCCAAGTGACCAATCTTACCTTTGCGCGCTTTGGACGCTCGGTCCGCTTCGGACTTTCGCTCAAAGCCCGGAATGCCCCAGAGACGCTTTCCGTAACCTCTACCGTAGCTCAAAGAAATTCTTTTTAGCGCTTCATTATATATATGAGCAAGAAACTCAAATTTTCAAACAGGAACCCCGAACGCGGAGTCATCACGCTCATGGCGGTGCTTGGCGTGGGCTTGTTTGCTCTGGGTGCCGCCCTCACCATGGCAACGGGGGTCCTTTCGGAACTTGCGACAAACCAGGACACTGTTGCGGGAGACCAGGTTTTTTATACAGGCGAATCAAATGCGGGAGAGGGAGCCTATCAATACCTCTCCACCTCGTCGTATGCAAGCGTCGCGCCGACTCTGCTCAACGACACCTCTACCGGCTCCGTTGTAATCGTTCCCTTGGCATGGCCGTATGTTCGGGCTAGGGGTCACGCCGGAAACGGCACAACGCGCCGCATCGTGTCGCGCATTATCACCGTTTTTCCCGAGGGACAGGCTTTTGACTACGCAGTATATTCTAATGAAGAAATGAATTTCGGCGGCAATGCTACCGTGAACGGCGATGTGTATGCAACCGACGAAATCGATTTTACGGGTGCGAGCGCCGAAGTGAACGGCAACGCGTTCTCACCGGGGGATGTTGAAACGGATAATGTAAACGGTTTCTCGGTTACCGGCGTTGATGTTATTGAGCCTCCACGTATTTTTATTGAGCCTTACCGAGACATGGCCATAGCCGCAGGAACCCATTTCACAAGCACCCCTCTGGCAAGAAGCTTTCTTAATAACAATATAACGCACAATATTGCCGTAGTGGTTGAAGATATCCCAGAACTTAAACTCCAAAATTCTACCAGCTCCACGGGAAGCCTTGTTACGTTGCACGACCTGGAACTTACGGGCGGAACCTACACCGCCGCAGGTGGACGGCCCGCTATTATTGTCTATGGAAACCTAAAAATCGCTGGCGGCACCACCATAAACGGCATTGTGTATGTGGAGGGTTCAACTACGTTCGGTTCGGGAACAAATACCATAAATGGCTCGCTCATTTCTGTCGGGGGCGCGAGCGTGGACGTAACGGGCAATGCCGTAATAAACTTTGATCCACAGTACGTTGCGGATTGGGACTTGCTGCCGGGACTTGATACCTCTACCACCTCAACGCCGGAAGTGATTTCATGGGGAGAAGAATAATTTTTCTTGCTTTCAAAAACGCCACGGCCTGCAAGGCCGTGGTTTTGTTTCAATAGGCAAGTGCGCAAATTACAAGAACCTATCAAAAAATTCTTGTTTTTCTGCAAGCCCACCTACTATTGTCTAATTTACTCGCCTCGCTGAAGCTCCGGCGAAGCGGGCTCAAATTAGACAATAACAACTGAAACAAAATAAAAAGAGCCAAAGAACTGTACTGTGTTGCACGCCAAGAACAAACCATGGCATACTTTATCTGTGTTCTTTTGAAAATATACGTTGAAAGAGGAAATGAATGAGCTATATATGGACTTTTTTCGGCACTGTATTTCTGCTACTCGGCATCGTCGGCGTGTTCCTTCCTCTGCTTCCCACAATACCGTTTCTTCTTCTTACGGCTTACTGCTGGGCACGAGGTTCGCCGAGACTTTACAATTGGCTCATGCAGAATCGGTGGTTCGGCAGGTATATCCGCGAGTGGCGCGATGGCCGCGGCATCTCTGCAAGGTCTAAGGCGCTTGCAGTTGCGCTCATCGCCTTGAGCGTGGGGTATTCGGTGCTCTTGCCCAAACTGCATCTTGCAGTAAAACTGCTGCACGGAAGTTTTGTGGTGCTTGCGGGCATCTACATTCTCACCCGCCCCACCAGACACGATAAATAAGAGCGACATCCGGTCCAAAGCACTACATCTCTTCGGCAGACTGTCCAAAGTCTGCCGCTTTTCTTTTTTGGGCCTTCTGGTATAGAATGCGCGTATGCACGAAGGCAAGGCAAAAGGGTCGGAGCTCATCATTTTTGATGATGGAACGCTCTACCACATAGACATAGGACGAAAGGACAACATTCCTCCAAATCTTTTTTTAGTGGGGGCCTCCGAGCGCGTGGACGCCATCTCGAAACATTTTGATGAGGTTTATTTTTCTCATCGCAACAGCGCGCGGCCCGAGTTTTACGTCGTGTGCGGCATGTATAACGGCGTGCCCATGGCCGCCATGTCCATCGGCATCGGGTGCGACAATACCGAAATTGTTCTCAATGAGCTTCATGCGCTTTTCGAATACGACCATGTAAAAGACGCATGGGATATGCAAGACGCCAAAGTGAATATCATCCGAGTCGGCACCTGCGGCGCCTTTCAAGAGAAGATGCCCACCGGCTCCATTGCCATTTCCGAATACAGCTTGGGTTTAGACAATTTGGGAGCATATTACCCGACTCCACAAAAAGACAAAAAATGCGCGTCTATTGAGGAGAGTTTTTTGAGAACGCCGGTGGGCAAGGTGAGCACTCTTTCTTATTGTTCCCGGGCAACGCCGCACGTTGCCGAACTTCTCAAGAAAACAGCATATCGTCTCGGAGAACATGAAGACGCGATATATACGGGCATCACCACCTCCGCGCCTGGATTTTTCGGACCCGAGGGAAGAAGCATCGGCAGGATTAAGACGACGCTGAACTCAAAAGAATTCCTGGATACCGTGCGGACTTTTGACAATGACGGAACGAGGATCATCAATACCGAAATGGAATCGAGCATTCTTTTCCGCATTGCTCACGAAATACTCGGCTACAATGTTGGAACGCTATGCCTGGTTGTCGATAACATTTTTACGAACGAGGTAATTTTAAGCGACGTTGCCAAAACGCGCATGGATGCATGTATTAAGATAGCGCTTGAGACAATGACCTCGCTTTCCAAAGAAGCTTAAAGATATTTTCATGGAACCGCTCGCTTCAAAGATAAGGCCAAAAACCCTCAAAGAGTTCGTCGGTCAGGAACATCTGACGGGAAAGGGAAAGCCCCTCTACGTGGCGATACAAGAGCGCCATATTTTTTCGTTCGTGCTGTGGGGCCCGCCCGGCGTGGGCAAGACCACGCTTGCACGCATCTACGCCAGCGCCATCAATGCGGAATTTTTCGACCTGTCCGCAGTGTCTGCGGGTAAGGACGAGATTCGCAAGATAGTGGAACGGGGAGGGCAGGAAGAGAAGCCGAGGGTGTTGTTTCTCGACGAGATACACCGTTTCAACAAAGCCCAGCAGGATTTTCTTCTCCCATTTGTGGAGTCTGGAAAGTTGGTTCTTGTCGGCGCAACCACCGAGAATCCCAGTTTTGAGATCATCTCACCCCTTCTGTCGCGTCTGCGCGTCTTCGTGCTCAACGAACTTTCGGCATCGGAGATGTCGCGCATCATTGACCGGACAAAAATTTCGCTCAACGCCAAAGCGAAAGAATGGCTTATTGAAATGGCGAACGGGGACGCAAGAGCCGCCATCACGATGCTGGAAAATACCCAAAAACTCTACGGCAACATTACCGTAGAGACGCTGAAAGAAACTCTGCAGTCCAAATTTTTGCGGTACGATAAAAAGGGAGAGGAACATTACAACATCATCAGCGCTTACATTAAAAGCATGCGTGCCGGCAACGCCGATGCGGCATTGTACTATCTTGCGCGGATGGTGGAGGCGGGAGAAGACCCGAAATTCATTGCGCGCCGCATGGTGGTATTCGCTTCCGAAGACATCGGCCTTGCGCAGCCTACCGCCGTGGTAGTGGCAAACGAGGTGTTCCGCGCGGTTGAAACGATAGGGCTTCCGGAATGCGCCATTAATCTTGCACACGGCACCTGCTACATGGCGCTTTCCAAAAAAGACCGCGGGTCATATGACGCCTACAATGCGGCGCTCGAGGACGTGAAAAAATATGGGAACCTTCCCGTCCCCCTGAATCTGCGGAACGCTCCCACAAAACTTATGAAGAATCTCGGCTACGGCAAGGGTTACGAGAAATATACCTCCAAGGATCTACTGCCGGAGAAACTGAAGGAGAAAAAATATCTTAAGGAAATAAAGTAGTTTGCGGTTTGAACGATTCTTGGCTATGCTGGAGACAGTGGAACACTATCCGGACCTCAAAGCCAAATTGCGCCTAGTGAAAGATTTTCCCACTCCCGGAGTGGAGTTTTATGATATAACACCTCTTTTCGAAGACACCAAGGCCTTCCGAAAAGCCATCGACGCAATAGCGGGTTTTTATAAAGACCTAAGAGTCGACAAAGTGGTGGGAATTGACGCGCGAGGATTTTTGGTTGCAAGCCCCGTTGCCTACGTTCTTGGAGCCGGCCTTGCGCTGGTGCGGAAAAAGGGGAAACTTCCCTCTGAAATTATCCGCGAGCACCACGAGCTGGAATATGGAAAATCATCGCTCGAGATACATACGGACGCGATAAAAAAAGGAGAGCGCGTGGTTATTGTTGATGATGTTCTGGCAACCGGCGGAACTGCGGGCGCGGCATTGCGCCTGGTGCAGAACCTCGGCGGTAATATCATTGGACTTGATTTTCTGGTGGAGATCACGAAATTCGAGGGGAGAAAAAAATTTCCCGACCATACCATCCATTCACTAATTGTTTACTGAAATTAAAAATGAGCGGAAAACTCATCATTGGCATTGTGATCATGTCTACCCTGGGCATCGTGGGGCTTGCCGTTTGGCAACAGCAAAAGCGTCTTCCGGAGCTTGAGGCGCGCCGTCCCGCGCCGCCCGTGACGCCTCCGCCGGGGCTTTTGGGCAAAGACGGGAAAAATCAAAGCGGGCCGCTTGATTTTGCGGCACTTTTTGGCAACCTAAAGCCCGCAAAGCAAGAATGCTTCCGAGAAAAATTCGGCCAGGAACGACTTAACCAGATGCTCGCAAATCAGGCTTTTGTCCCGGCGCCCGAGGACAACAGCATCATCGGCGAATGTTTGCTTGCCGGCGCTACGTTCCAGGAAAGTGCTCCGTCGACCACGACAGAATCGGCAGGACCGTAGGTTCTTTTTATAGTACCCTCTTGAACCCGTGACAAGAAACTCTTTGTCTACACCTGGCGGATGAAACTTTGACAGAACGTCCAAAAAATATATACTGAATCAGGATCTTTTACAGGAGGTGTATATTGAGTACCGACGTTCAAAAACAGTTCCATAAATTTCTTGGAGTCACTGGAACCATTGAAGGCGGCGACGATGTGCCTGTGCAATTAACCTCGCTTAGCTCGTCCTGGAATTGCATTACAGAACGTGCCGAGAAATTTGGCTGCAAGCCCGGAGAACAAGCTCTTCTTGTTGAATGGATACCGATGGGCATGCAGTTTACCAAACCAGGACCGGAAGAGCTCCCGAAAGAAGCTGGTGTGGATAAAACAAAAATCCCTCCGCGAGACCAGTGGGTTGTGTTTCCACGCTCATTTGGTGGTCTGCCGGTCTACTACCGTCGTGGACAAATGGCCTTTGCTCTTTAGCCTTTAGAACTGCATTTAATGACTCGATGAAATCACGAGTCTTTTTCTTTTTTTATTAAAGGCGCCAAAAGTGTAACGGTGACCTTGAACACCACGGCTCCTGTAAGGCCATGGCCTTCTTTTATTTCACCAACGAACTAATGAGTGCACCAATGCCATAAGAGGCTCCGGCAGCAATAAGGCCGATAACGAGCATTTCCAAGCCGCTTTTAAGCCAGCCTTGTTTGGTGAGAAGTGTCCGCAGGGAACCTACAAAAAATAAGGTCGTGGCAGTTGAAGCAACGGAGATCCAGAAATCATGGCCGCCTGCGCCAAAGAGCACAAATGGGATGAGCGGAAGAGTTCCCGCAACGATAAACGCGACAAAAGTCACAACGCCATGAGACCATGGCGTCTCTTCGTTCCCGGTTATCACGCCATGCTCTCCTATCATCATTTCGTCTACCCAGCGCTTTTTGTTGCCCGTGATGATCTCCACCGCACGCTCAAGCTCCACGCCAGAAAACCCCTTGGCCTGATACATATTACGAACCTCTTCCCGCTCTTCCTGCGGGAAGAGTTGTATTTCCATCTCTTCGCGCGCACGCTGACGCGCCTCGAAATCACGCTGCGACTTCATGCCAAGGTAGCTCGACATCCCCATAGAGATGCCATCGGCAATGACGTTGGCAAATCCGAGAATAACCACGATCTCCCGTGAAAGCGAGGCTCCTGCAACGCCGGCAACTATCGCAAATGTCGTGATAATGCCGTCGTTGACGCCATAAATTGCATCGCGCAAATATCCCCCGCTCGTGGAGGAGTTTTCGTGACGCATATGTTTTTGCTGGATTTCATTCACCCCGTTAGATGTGCTAGATAATTCTTGCATAATTGTAATTATGTACTTCCCGCCAAGATATCCCAGTTTTAGAAAAGCAGTAGAAGATATCTAACGGGGTTCATGTATGTTTATCTTTACGCCGTCTCTCATCTGCCACCATCCAAAATCCCCGCATTCTGTTAGCCTTAGATCCTGAAGCGTAATTGTACTTGTCGGTATAAATATCGATGCCAAGATTGTCATGGAAAAACTCCGCGAAAGTTCTATCAGAAAAGTTCAAGACGTAACCTGTCATCTGAAAGAGCTTTTCTAGTATTTGTTTGTCATTTGTTTTTAGGGAGGACGTAGCTCTTTTGACTGGCAAATAATCTCAGGGATTAGAGTTTAGTTGCCTCAGACTGCTTCATACGCACTTTCTCGGTCATTTCCCGCGGGCTTACATATCCAAGGGCATCCACATCGGGATTGTAGAGTTCAACCATATCTAGATCGGGCCGTTCGAATACCCGCGTGCCCCTTACGATCTTTCCGTCTTGTAACGACTTTTTGAACTCTTGATACTTACCTTCTTCAAGAACGAAATCAACATCGCCGACATGAGATCGATACGGATCTGGTTTGCGGATATAAAGATGTGTATAGGTAGTTTCTGGTATATCCGTGCGAACCGGAATGACTATTGGATTGTGGAGACGAAAATATTTTTGGTTAAGATTGTCGGATTCTTCGGTTAATTGCTTACGAATCTCGATCAAAGATTTGTACTCGTCGTCATAATGGCAGAACACCCCCATATTTCCAGCGACAGGAAGGTATTTACCAAACGATTGTTTGCACAGCTCAAAACAAGCAAAATGTATATGCTCTATAGCCTTCAATAACTCTGCTTCGTTCTGAATTGGACTAAATCGATATAGTTTCATAATTTGATCGCAACTTGTCGAAATAGCCTTATTCTACTTCGGTTCAAAGTTGTCAATCTGGCGGGGACAATGTCTGGAAGTTTGAACCAAAAACATGGCTCAAATTCAAGGATCTTGATAAAATCATACGCGAACTGCGGGCGATGTTCAAGCAACACCCTCAGTGGTTTGAGGTGCCTAAGCAAAAATCTGACAAAGGTAAGAATGTGGTTGAATACTCTATTTAGTTAAAGCTCGGATCTTTCTTGAATGCCTTTTGGAGTATGAGTAGTGAGAACAGAACAACGGGCAAAGAGAGAATTGCATTTTGAGGGTTGAGTTGATTTGCAAAGAACAAAACAACAATACTCAAAAATCCTAAAACCAAACTCCAAAATACTGCGCGTTGTTTCAGTTTCCAATAGAGTGATCCAAAAACTACTGGAAATAATGCAAGGTTCAAACTTGCGAGAGAAAAACCAAGAGCTAAAATGTTTTGGTAGAAAATAGCGACGAGAGCACCAAGAAGAATGAAAACCACCATGAAAAAGCGAGTAAGCTTTTTCATGGATTCATCGGTATATTTTGCGGAGTAGTTTTTGAGGTCGCGTGTAAAAATGGAAGAGACAACGAAAGTAACAGTATCCGAAGATGAAAGAGCAACCGCGTAAAGCAAAACCATACCAAACTCCTTTAGTCCGAAAGGAAGCAAATGCGAGAAACCCGCAACTAAAGCGTCTTCGGGGACAATGTTCGGGAAAAATTGTTTTGTAGCAAGGCCCACAATACTAATTACAACCCCAAGAACTAAAAGTATAATAACAGAATAATTTAATCCTCGTTTCAAATTCCTTTCGTCTTTAGTTGCAAAAATTCTTTGCCACAGATCTGGAGCAACCATAATTCCAAAGCCTGCAAGAATAAGAAAGCCGATGATGTTGCCAGCTCCAAGTGTTCCGAGATAAAATTCCGAAATTGGAATATGAGTTTTCCCAAGAAAGAAAATCCCAACTGTTAAAGTCATTATGAACATGATTATCAATTGGAAAAAGTCTGTACGAATTACCGCTTTGAAACCAGCAAGTAAAAGATATGTCAAAACTATCAGTCCACCAATTACAACAGCGAGAAAATATGGTATTGGAAAAATGGCCGCTAAAACTTTTCCACTAATTATCAAATTTACCACGAGCAATAAGAAAAACTGAAGTACCAAAAAAAACGAAAACATAAGGCCATTTTTCTTCCCTAAAATTCTGAAAAAATATTCAGGCATTGAATACACTTTCAGTTCGTCGGCTTTTTGTTTGATTCTTCCAGCATATTTTTTCAGTAGTAAAAATCCCAAAGCTAAGCCAACAAAAAGCCAAATGGCAGAAAAACCATATTGGTAAATATATGCCAGATAAATTGCCAAAACTGAGCCGTCAAAAAAACCTGCGCTCATTGTTGCGGCGACTTGAACGCCTTGAACCTTGCGCTCGGCAATCATAAAATCGTCCTCACTTTCTTTTTTTGAAGAAACGATACCTATAATCACAACGATTGCTATGTATATAAGAAAAAATATGATCGATAGTGCCATAAGTATATTTTAGCTCAAAAAACCCTTATTTTTCTTGGGTTCTAACTCGGACTTCTGGCGGAGGAGGGAGGATTCGAACCTCTTGTTCCTGGGTAGCCAATTATTTTCGAGAAACAAGGAAGCTACCCGCAATATGCTTCACTGAAGCATATTGCCCCCTTGCGAGGACTCTGGTTTTTTCCCGATTTGTCCAAATTTGAAAAAATTTGGCAACAAATCGCAATCCCGTCTCATGGCGGAGGGGGTGGGATTCGAACCCACGAGGGTATTGCTACCCTGACGGTTTTCAAGACCGTTGCCTTCGACCACTCAGCCACCCCTCCGCCATAGTACGGGACAAGACTGACTCGCTCTTCCTGGGCAGCCAATCATCTTTAAGAAACAAGGAAACTTGCCCGCAAAATCTGAAGACATTCAGATTTTGCCCACTCCTCCCAATGAAATATAAAGAAAGCCGAACTTGTTTTATTCTACTACTACTCGGCCATTAAAAAAAGAGTTTCCGGAACCCGCAGTCCATGTTGAGTAATTTGCTCATAATCGCATATAAGGGGCTTTGTGAGGCAATCTCATAAGACAAAGGATGTTAAGTCATAAAAAAACTCGCGGAGTGTTTCCGCGAGAAAATCCCTCTAAGCATTATCTAGCCCGCTACCCAGATAAGGCCATTGATTTTCCATTGCTTGCCGACTTTTTTGAATATAAAGAAAATCGGCTCTCTAGACACGTGCCCCAAGAGTGCCATGGCAGCGTAGACGGCAGCCCCCTGATCATCCTCAGAAAGATGTATCCGGACTTCTTTAGCGGCATCTGCGAGCATCTTGGGTTGTATGCGCTCCACGATGTTTTTCGGATCCGTGGGCAGTTGAGCGTACTCTGCCGATCGAGGATCGCCGTGTCCAAGTGCATTTACCTCTCCGTGATCTTTGAAGAGCCACATGACAAGCGTTTTCCGTAGCCATTCATCGGTGTTCAGCGCTTCGCTGTCCGTGAGTTCAAACATCCTTCTTGTGCCGGATATAAACGACTCGTCTTGTTCAAAAAACCCGATGGCTTTATCGATATCCTGTTCAATGAGCCAGACGTGCAAAAATCCATTGAAAGCCTCGGCTACCTCTCGCTGTTCTTTGGCCGACTTATCCCCGGCGGGGCTTGCGGCCGCCTGCCCAAATGGGCCCGCCGCAAAAAATAGAGCCGCTACTGCAAAAACCACAAATTGCTTCATGCTTCTTCCTCCCTGTCAAAAAACATTATCTTTGTGCCATTCTAGTCAAAATTGCTATTGTCGTCAAGAGCCGAATATCTTATTGTGTAAGCATGGGAGGCAAGGTTTTTTTCGGAATAGCCATTCTTATTGCGCTCATCTGCGGGGCTTCTTTCTTCGTGTTCTGGCAGACGTCTATTCCCGGCAGTTCGGGCGGCAATACCCAAAAAAGCATCACCACAACAGATGACGAGAAGACGGCTTCGAAAACCCAGGAACGCGTTAAGCTTTTTCCGCTTTTGCGTGCCGCGCTTATCGACCCCGTAACAAAAGGTTTGCCACCGAGAATCGCGGGAGAAGCCGGCCATCTGAATACACCCTTCAACCTGCTTATCGCTGGCGTTCCGGGAAAAGGAAATCCCGCACCGAATCTTACCGACACTATCATGGTTATTCACATAGACCCCGGGCAAAAGATGGTATATTTATTTTCGCTTCCGCGCGATCTTCTCGTGCGGGCTCCGGATGCGTCATACTATACGCGGCTCAACGGGCTCTATGAGCGGGGCGGCATCACCTCGCTTTATCTGAAAGCAGAAGATGTTACGGGTCTTGAGATAAGCCGGTATATTATTGTTGACCTGGAGGCTGTGAGCGAAATTGTTGATGCGCTCGGCGGAGTTAACGTGTATGTGGAGAAGGATATTTATGACCCGCGTTTCCCGGGCAACGGGTTTTCCTACGAAACTTTTTCACTTAAAGCCGGGTGGCGATTTCTGGACGGCATTGCCTCAACCCGCTATATTCGCACCCGGAACGATATGGATGACGATTTCGGAAGAATGCGCCGCCAACAGCTTTTTGGCGAGGCCCTGAAACAGAAGATCTCGGGACTATCGTTCGTGTGGGATATGCCAACATTCCTCAAGGTCTTAGATTCGGTCAGCACTCACGTAAAAACCAATTTGAACGCCGACGAACTTTTGTGGCTGTTCGATTTTGGGAAAAAGCTCCCGCAGGACAAGATCGTCATCGCCCCGCTTGATGCCGATGCCAAGAAAAATCTTTTTACCACCGGAGATTTTTGGTTCGGAGAAGCTCGCGCGTCCATTGTGGAACCCCTTGAAGGGATTGAACAGTACGAGGCTATTAGGGAATACGTGCAACGAGTGTTACCATACTGACACATGACGCAGAATGAAAAACACCATCTTCTTATAGTCGGCCTGGGAAATCCCGACAAAGCATATGAAGAAACGCCACATAACTTGGGACGCTTTTGTGTTTCGCGGTATGCGGAGGCTTTGGGATTCTCCGATTTTACGGCGGAGAAAAAATTTAACGCGCTTGTATCCAGCGGCCTTTTGCACGAACAGCGGATCATGGCCCAGCTTCCCGAGACATTCATGAACAACTCGGGCCAAGCTGTATTGGCGATATCGCATTTTTACAATATTTCCCCTACGCATATATGGATCGTGCACGACGACATCGACCTGCCTCTTGGAAGCGTGCGTGTCGCATTCGGCGGAGGATCCGCCGGGCATCATGGCGTGGAATCGATTTCCCAAAAGCTCGGTGAAGCGCATTTCTGGAGATTTCGCATTGGCATCGCTCCGGAAAAAGCTCTGGAGATACCCCTCGATGCGTATGTGCTTAAGAAGGGCGTCATCGACGCCAAAGCAACGGAAAATATTATTTCAAGAACGGCTTATTTGCTCACGCTTGCTCTTGAAAAAGGAATAGAAGAAGCGCAAAAACAATCGGATTGATGCAAAACAGATGGCTTGACATAGCGTTTTTTATTTGGTAACATTTCCTTAAGACATACGACACGCCGCCCGTTACCTTCGGGCGAGATTGTGTTATTCCTGATCAGAATGAGCGTGGAGAAGAAAAATAAGACAAAAACCGAAAAATCTCTTTTCATTATTGGATTGCGGCCGCTCGGACACCGAGTTGGAGATCTTTCATTGGAGGAAGCCCGGGGAATGCCTCGGAAAGATTCTGTTGCTAAAATTGCCGCATCCGAAAAGATAACCGTAAACTGGCTTCGTGAACACGAAGGAGACGTTGTGCGGGCCGTGAACGCCAATCCTTTTTGGCACAAGAATCTCTGTGCCGTAGAAACCGGCCAGGTTCTTAATTTGTCCGATTTTTTGCGCACATTGGAAAGCCTTGCATATGAAAAAGCGCAAACCATCGCGCGACCGGGCGAATACGCCCACCGGGGAGGGAACGTGGAACTCTGGCCCATAAACCGCGGCTCTCGCTATCACATAGAGTTCTATGGAAACAGCATTGAATCCATAGAATCATTGAGTGAAAAACGATATCGGGACAAGGAGCACATGCAGCTTTTTTCTCGGCGCTTCGGTAGCGAACTCATTGATGCGCTGCGCCCCGGTGACTTCGTGGTCCATTTTGATCATGGCATAGGAGTATTTCTTGAGAAAAAGGAGATTGCCGGACGCGAAACGGGACGCGCCCAGACCTATTATGTCTTAGAGTACGCAAAGGGCGATCGCCTCATGGTCCCGGAGAGCAAGAAAGAGAAGCTCTCGCTTTATGTGGGTCTTAAAACTCCCGAGGTGCACAGGCTCGGAAGCAGCGCCTGGTCAAAAACGCGGCGAATGGTAAGGGCAAGCGCTCTGATATTCGCCAAGGAATTGCTGCAGCTTTACGCTCACCGGGAACTGGAAAAAGGCTATGCGTTCGGGCCGGACGACGCCCACCAAAAAGAATTTGAAGAATCCTGTTCTTTCGAAGAAACCCTGGACCAGCGCGTCGCAACAGACCAAATAAAAGCCGACATGGAGGGCGGCCGGCCCATGGAGCGCCTGCTTGCCGGGGATGTCGGTTTTGGGAAGACCGAGGTTGCCATGCGCGCCGCTTTCAAGGCGGTAATGGCAGGAAAGCAGGTTGCCCTGCTTGCTCCGACCACCGTGCTTGCCTACCAACATTTCCGGACATTCAGCGACCGCATGAAGTCGTACCCCGTGCGCATCGCATTGCTCTCGCGTTTAAAACTCTATGAAACGGCACGCGAGACGGAGGGGGAGGTTTTGCAACATATTAAAAACGGGAGTATCGATATCATCATTGGCACGCACCGTCTTCTGTCCAAAGACGTGCGTTTTAAGGATCTGGGACTGCTCATCATCGACGAAGAGCAAAAATTCGGGGTCAAGCAAAAAGAAAAACTCAAGACGCTCAAGACGAACCTCGACGTACTGCTTATTTCGGCAACCCCCATTCCGCGAACGCTCAATTTGGCCTTGGCCGGACTGCGGGAAATGTCTATTATTTCAACGCCTCCCCCCGGCCGCATGCCGATCCAAACACTCGTTCTTCCGGACAGCGACGAGATGATTCGCAAGGCACTCTTGGACGAACTGCATCGGGACGGACAAGTATATGTGCTATGGAATCGGGTGGAAACAATGGCGCTTGCGAGAAAGAAGATCGTCGAGCTTGCTCCACGAAATGCAAAAATCGAAGTGGCACACGGGAAGATGGGCGAGATCGCGCTTATTGAGATCATGGAAAAATTCCGCGACCGCAAAATAGATATTCTGGTGGCAACGACCATTATTGAAAACGGCCTTGATTTTGAAAACGTCAATACGCTTGTGGTGATGAATGCCACGCGCCTGGGCCTTGCGCAAACCTACCAATTGCGCGGCCGCATTGGGAGAGGAGACAGACAGGCCTACGCGTATTTTTTCTATCCTTCCTCAAACTCGGGAAAGGCCGAGCTTTCCGAAAATGCGAAAATGCGCCTAGAGGCGCTTGAGGAATTCGCGGAACTTGGCAGCGGCTATCGCGTGGCCTTACGGGACCTGGAAATACGCGGCGCAGGCAACATGCTTGGCAGGGAGCAATCAGGAAACATCTACCGCGTCGGATTGAATCTGTATCTTTCCATGCTTGCTGAAGCCGTAGAAGAACTTCGAGGAAAAGAAAAAAAATAAACGAGAAAGAAAAAAGCCGGGAAGTATTTCCGGCAGTTTTTGCATGAAGGCAAAAGAAGCAACCTCACTTTGGGGGTGCGAGAGGCTTCTCGATACCCGTCTCGAATGACTTGTTGACCGTGGCAGTGCTAATCGGCTCAGCCATTTTTTCCAAGGCGTCCACCGCGTAGTAGTCCGTGCTGCCGACGCGGAAATGAAGATCGCGGCTTGGGTAGATGCCGCTTAAGATCCACGCCCGGACGATCCCCTCTTTGCGCCAGTAGTTGTATGCCTGTGCTTTTTCAATGCGCAGATTCTGCTTGTTCCGAATCGCTTCACGGCCGGCGCTGATAGTCGGCAAGATCTTATCGTAAATATTGAGCGGAGTTGTATCGGGATACGCTTCGGACACGGCCTGCAGAAGCGCCGTCCCCTGGTTCGGGTTGTCGCCGTACCGCCCCTCGATGGCGTTCCGAATAATGGCATCCATCTTCTCCGACTTCAGATTGCCAAGACCGGTTTGTTCGTAGAATGTCAGTTCATACGTCGCGCGTTCCGAAACCTCTACGCGAACGATCTTGTTCAGGTCTGTCTCCCACGCAAGCGCGGCGTTTCGAACGCTCACGGCATAGCTGTATAAGCTTATGGCCGCAACGCCCACCGTAAAAGCAATCGCCAGGATCAGAAACAAACCCTTCACCACCCCGGCTTCCGAATGAAATCTGTTCTTCATGAATTTTCCCCCTTCTTTTTTTGTTGATTGGTTGAGTTTCCTGGCGGATCTATCTTCGCCGCCAGCGTTACGTCCTCTCGGACGGATCATGGTGCGTAGCCGCCCACAGCCAGGCCCCGCAGCATATAAATAGTGTAAAGATGAAAATTGTCCACATCTGGCCGGTACTTGGCCGGATTTCGTTCTTCAAGTAAAGAAACCCACCCTGTCCGTCGTCACCCGACATGCTTACCCGCTTGAACTTCGTTGCCGGATTATCCGCTCCCCAAAGCACGCGCTGGATTGGGCCATATGCGCCGTCGGGTGGATAGTGAATGCCCTTGGCGTCTTTGCGGCTTGCTGGCGGACCTAAAAGCGTCGCGGCAGTAAGCGGCAGACCTTTAAGGCCATCACGCATCATCACAATAAACTTCTCATTTCCCAGCGGCATCCCGGTAAACGCCCTGCTCCAGGATACCGTCGCGCCATCAGCGGTGCCGACAAGAACGACAATGCCGTTTTTGGACAATGCGTCACTGCCATAAATACTTTTGTCCTGCCAGTGGGCTTTGAGCGCGAACACGTAGCGATCCGGATTTCTGGAGACCGCCTCGTCTTTAACGACAACCAGGTGCAGGTCTCCTTGCATTTGACTTCCGAGGTTCGCGTTCAGATATTCCAGCGCTTCCTGCCACGCGCGGCCGTCTTGCGGAAGCCAGCCAACGAAATAAACTTTGTCGGCGCGATAGAACGACTGAACGGTTCTGAACAGCATCGGTAAAAGCTTGCGCGACTGATAATCAAGGATATCGCCGGAAGATTCTTTCATCAGCGTATGCTCCGATGCCAAGATGTAGTTGACGTAGCTTCTCCGCGCAGTGACCGGACCGGGTCTATTTGCTTCGCAGCGGGCGCGCACCGCAACCCAGAACGGGGGCTCTCCCGTTCCGGCGCTCGAAATAACGTTCTGGGGAATAGGGGTTCCTGCGCGCCATTGGTGCGCTTGCGGGTTTTCTGGAAAAACATTCGTCGCAATAGTATAGCGCCCCAGCGTCGTATCCGCGTAAAAGTTATATTCGCGGTCCACATAGGGGCAGGAATGATAGCGGGTTTCCGGGCGGTAACAGGTGCTGCATGACGTATATCCGTTTTTGTCTGTCGTGCACATGCAATCATATGCCACCATCACGATATACGGATCGCAGTCGTACTCGTACCGGCATGGGCCGTCGCGAGTGCACTCTACATACTCCTTGACCGCGGCAACTTCCCAGCCGTTCCAGTACTCCATAAACTTCAACTTGCTGTCTCTGGCCATCGTCCATCCCACCCAAGCAACCAATACGGCGGCTATGGGCGAGACAGCCATGCCGATGGCGTATTCGCGCCACGTAATGCGTGCCTCACGGTTTTGAGCTTCCAAAATCCATTTGATAAGAAGGCCCGCCAAGGCGGTAATCATGATCGTTGCCAAAATCAATGTCACCATCTTTATGTGCTCCTTTTGGGGTTTTCAAAGAAACTTGCCACAGAAAGGTAAATGTAGCACAAACGAAAATCTATGTCAAACACAATATGCCACACATTTCTAAAATTTCAACCTCGAAAAAAAATATTTTCTTGGCATATATAGGCCAATATTTGGATTCTGAGGGACAAGATTTTTCAAAACCCTCCCACTGAAAAAACAAAGCGATATACCACACTAATCCCTTAAAAATAAAGGTCATTAAATCCTTTGTTTCCTGTATTCGCTCGGAAATGCAAAAGCAAACTTTTGTATTTCACTCGACCCGCTTGGAAAGAAGCTTATAGTGCGGGATACTGGATGTATATCCTTAGGCTTCAAGGAGATATGTGCTCCTCGACCGGATCCGTCGGTTAGCGGACGCGTGGGAGGTTTTTCTTATGTTAAGGCCATATCAGCACACTATCGGTATTGACGCCCGAATGCTTGGAGCGGAACAGACGGGCATCGGAAAATATATTGCACGGCTTTGCGAATATCTACCGCCGCTCATGAGCGACACACGGTTCGTTCTCTTTTTGCGCGAACCGGAGTATTCGAATTTTAAGAGCGCCCATCCTAACGTGGTAAAACGAAGGGCGGAGGCGCATTGGTACGGCTACAAAGAACAACTCATCCTGCCCATTGGATTCCTTCTGGCGCGCCCGGACCTTATGCATTTTCCCCATTTCAACGTTCCGATGCTCTATCCGGGAAAGTTTATCGTAACAATCCACGACCTCACGCCCCATACGTTTTCGGGTCCTGCGGCGCATTCATGGTGGAGAAAGTCGATGTTTCGACTTGTTTTCTCCGGCGCCCTCGAACGATCAGAGCGCATCATTGCCGTATCGCAATATACCAAAAAAGATATTATTGAACGCTTTAGGACGGTGCCTGAAAAAATAGGAGTAATATACGAAGGCGTGGACGAGCGATTCAAAAAAAAAGTACCGAGAATGCAGAGTCTGGAATTTCTGAAAAAAACGTACGGCATCGCAAAACCTTTCTTGCTCTATGTCGGCGTATGGCGTGAGCATAAAAATTTGGCAGGACTTATTGAGGCATATGCCCTGATGCTGAAAAAATACCATGCAGATTTTGATCTGGTGCTTTGCGGAAAGGAACACTCCTCGTATCCCGATGCGCGCCGAGCTTGGGAGCGCCTCGGCCTTGAGGACCGCGTAAAGCGTCCGGGCTTCATTCCAGAAAAGGAGCTTGAGCATTTTTATCGGGCGGCTTCGCTCACCGTGGTTCCTTCATTCGCCGAAGGATTCGGATTCACGGGACTTGAGTCGCTTGCGTGCCAAACACCGGTTGCCGCTTCTCAAACAACATCCTTGCCGGAAATTCTCAAAGATGCTGCGGTATATTTTGACCCCCATAACTCCGAAAACATGGCGGAGGTCATGCATCGCATACTTGTAAACAAAGAAGAACAAAAAATATGCCTTGAAAAAGTTCCCGATCTTATGGAGCAATATCGATGGGAGACCATGGCCGAAAAAACCGCTAAGTATTACCGGAGCATTCTCGAACACTGATAGCGTTGCGCTCCGTGCCCTCCGCTTGTCTTTCGATATGAAACGCCTCGGGACGTCCTCCACTGCATTATGGGTGCTGCACAATCCCTGAAGTCCATAGAACACAAGGAGGGATTGCTTGCCGCAGGTCGCCGTTACCAGTTCGATAGAACACATGGAGCTTGCCCCTGCGGGAATACGCAGGGACTGCGGTGCCGTTACTAATTTTATAGAACATATGGAGCGGCGCCTTGTTGCAATTTGCGTAAAATTGGCGTACGGTGGTTTTAACGATTTCTTTCTTTGAAACTCAAATACTCAGGAGGCCTGTCATGAAACGAACGAAAAGTACGTTTTTGCTTTTTTTTGCTTTATTGCTTGGTTTTTTGGCGTTTCTGCCATCGGATGGATTTGCAAAAAGACCCCAGATTCTGGCACTTGCCGATCTTAAGCCCGGCGCCAATGCCATCGGATTCTCCGTATTCAAGGAAAATAAGATAGAACCATTTAATGTCTTGCTCGGCAATACATTTAACAATGTGGGCATGACATATATTTACGCCAGGATATCCGGCGGACCCATGGAAACGCAACTTGAGCAAATGGGGGCCATTGCGGGCATGAGCGGAAGTCCCGTGTTCATAGATTGCACAACCTATGAAGAGTGCGTGGACCACGGCGTGCTTGTCGGCGCGATAAGTCTCGGAATAAGCAAAATTCCGCTCGGCGGCATGAATTCGGGAATAACGCCGGCAGAAAAAATGCTAGGCTCTTCATCCGGGGGTTTTGATGCCGTCAACAGCCTCTTTGCATCTACCAATCTACCTCAAGGCATGTCCTACCCCATTCTCACGACCGCACCTCCGGGTCTATCAGAAAATCTGCAAACAAAAGGCATTACCGCGGCTTCTCCCAGCAGTGAAAAAACATCTGAATTTGAAACTGACGCGCAAGCCAAGCTCAAGCCCGGCTCCATGATTTCCGTGTATCTTGCAAGCGGAGACATACCCATTGCCGTATCGGGAACTGTCACATGGGTTGATGAAAATCGCATCTATGCCTTCGGACATCATCTTTTCGGCAAAGGCATTGCCCGTTATCCCTTTGCTCAGATCAGCGTAAGCGCCACGATCCAAAATCCCCTCGAGCCGTATAAATCTCCGGGAAGGATTCTGGGCAACCGGGGCGTCATCACGCTTGACGGAGCAACAGAAATTTCCGGTATCATTGGCGAGAATATGCAGGGCATTCCGTTTCGAGCGACATTGCAAATAAACGCCAAAAATTTTGCGCTGGACGAGAATGTAACACCGAATACCCCCTACACCGATACGTTTCTGACGCAACTACCGGCGTTCTGGATAAGCCGGATAGCCGGTGACGCAAAAAATCTTTCGCTTAAGTATCAGGTACGGCTCGTCCTCCAAGGACAACCGGAAATACTTATCAGGAACACCGTCGGAGCGGCATTCAAACAAAATCCGGTTGAAAAGCTAACTGCCGCGCTCGCTGGAGTAATCGGACAGCTGACTGCAAGCGGGTTTCCTTTCGCTCTCGAATCTTTGAAGCTTGACACGGAATTGCTCACGGATTCGACGCTTTGGCAGAAAGAGAGGGTTTTTCTTTCCAAAGCCGAGGCGCTTCCCGGCGAAACCGTAATACTATCCATTGTTCTGCGAAAATTCCAGGACGATGGCGTGTTCCGCAAAATTGATGTTCCAATTGCCATTCCGGCGGACATTCTTTCCCGAAAACTCCTCACGCCCTTTGCGTCGATCGGAATTCTAGTTCAGAGCAAATCGCAATTCACGAAAAAGATCCCGAATTATAGACCTCCGCGGGAGCTTACAGAAGTGATCGCGCAAATCAATGAAAACGGATTATATCGGCCCGATGCGGCGTATGTGCAAATAATCCTCCCTCCCAGGATCGAGGGCGTTCCCGTGCCGCAAAACTATGAAGCGCTTGAGAAAAGGGGGACGCGTGCATCCGATGGCCAAAAAGAGAAACGAAAAAAAGCTTCCCAGGCACAAAAGAAAGAACAGCCACCGCCCCAATCCTCCGAACCTCAAAAAACAGTACAGGGATGGCAGGTAATCGATTCCTCCGTAATTCCGCAGGAGGCCGGCTTGAACGGAAAACCGGAAGTCATTCTGTATATTCTCCCGCCGCTTTACGGCGTTCTGGATCTTTCGGAGGAACTGGAGCTTGTGGTGAAGACTCCGCCTCCTCCAGTGACAGAACAGGAACCCCCGAAAAAAAAGAAGCGCTTTTGGCTCTTCTGAAATACTGCGCCGCAAACCCTGCGGCGCTTTTTTAATTGTCCGTATTATTGACCCCGCTAGAAGTCGCGGACGCGTTTAACGCGTAAGAAACAAAATTTTTTTCATGAAGCGAGTCCGCGTCCTACTTCTAACGGGGTTGACGCAGAAGTCCCAAATCATGTTATAGTGCCACATTACCCCCATAATCTGCTATGCATCCATCGCGTATATTCTTTTATAGCTGTTCTGCGTTCGGCGTGGGCATATGCGTCTCGGCTATCTTTCGCATTCCGGAGAGCATGACCCTGGGCATGCTGGGCATTGCGACGGCATCACTGGCCGTGGCCGTTCTGACAAAAGTGCGTATTAAATATCTTGTGCCGGCGCTTGGCATTATAGCTTTTGCTCTCGGTATTATTCGGTTAGGAGACGTCGAGCAGCGGTGGGAACATGAGCGCAATGAATTTCTTCTTGCCGCACAAAACCTGTCCCGAGTATTCCCGAGGGAGGCGCCGTCAGGCATAACTGCAACCGTCGCGTCGCGCGAGAGGCTCGAGAATTCTACTCGATACGAACTCGAACGCATTTCTCTGGAAGATCGCTCCCGGACTCGTTGGCTTCTTACGTATACAGGATATGAAATATTCGACCCCGGAGACCGCATCCTTCTGCAACGGCCGCACTTCGATACCTCAACGACGAGCGAAGCTTTTTTGAAGCGCGACGGCATTGCCGGCGCCGTGAGGTTCCCTGAAAAAATCGTTCCGCTCGGAAGTTCCTGTCCTACGTTTTTGGCGAATGCCTCATGCGCCCGCTATAGAGCTTCCGAGCAACTCTCCCATCTGAAAGAATCTTTTGAAAAAAATCTCCGTCTTGCGCTTCCCGTACCGCATGCCGCGCTCGCGGCCGGACTTTTGCTGGGCACGCGCAGCGCTCTGTCGCAGGAAATGAAGGACGATTTCAGGCGCACGGGAATGAGCCACATTGTCGCAGTTTCCGGCTACAACATCACTATTCTTATCCTTGCCATTGCCACCCTGATGGGATTTTTTATGTTGCCCAGATCCTTAACATTCTGGGCCGTCACACTGTTCATTATACTTTTTACGCTTCTCACCGGAGCCGGAGCGTCGGTGGTGCGCGCAGCCCTCATGGGATTCTTGCTTATTCTTGCGCAAAAAGAATCACGCATGTATTCGGCAAGGATTGCCCTTTCTTCCGCCGGGGCTCTCATGCTTTTTCAAAACCCGATGCTTTTGCGATACGATCTGGGCTTCGTGCTTTCGTTCCTGGCAACCGCAGGACTTTTGGTGCTTTATCCGCTTCTTGAAGAGCGAGCGCGCGAAAATAAGAAACTCTCCGGCATTAAGGATGTCGCACTGCAATCCGTCTCCGCACAGTTATTTGTCTTACCTGTCATCATCATTACATTCGGTTCTATTTCTTTCGTATTTCTCATCTCTAACGTTGCCGTTCTCCCATTCATTCCCCCCACGATGTTTTTCAGCTTCCTTGCCGGTATCGCGGGGTTTTTCGGCGAGCATATCGGAAACATCGTTGCGTTTCCCGCATACATTCTGCTTGATTACGAGATTATCATCGTTGCCACGTTTTCAAAAATTCCTCACGCATCTCTTGCTCTGGCGTCCGCTTCTTTGCGGTATGCCGCAGGACTTGCCTCCACCATAGGAGCTGCCTTGCTTGTATGGAAACTGAAAAAACTTCGTGAAACTTTTTAATGTTCGTGCAATATTTATGTATCGCCTCTTCAGAAAACATCGCTTTCTTCTTGTATTCATCCTTTTTCTTGGGGTTGTGCTTTTGTGGAAGACGGACGCTCTCGTCGGTTCTCCAGGCCTTCGTGTCCACTTCTTTGATGTTGGCCAGGGAGACGCGGAATTTTTTGAAACCCCGGGGGGCAAGCAGGTGCTTATCGACGGCGGGCCGCGGCAAGACGTGATACGGCGTCTTGCCCAGACCATGCCGTTCTGGGACCATTCAATAGATCTTGTCATCCTCACCCATCCTCAGCTTGACCATCTTTCCGGCCTTGTTCCCGTTCTGGAGCGTTACCACGTGGGAAGCATCATGCTCAATGCCGCTTCGTACAAGCTTGATGCATATGCGGCGCTTTTGAACGTTGTTGGGCAAAAAAACATTCCCGTTGTTTTGGCACGCGCGGGTGAAAAAATAACGTTCGATAGCGGCATCACCGCCAAAATTCTTTCTCCGAAAGAAATCGTTGCGGAGGAGTTGTTCAAGGAAATAAACGAATCATCCATCATCGTGCGCCTTGATTACGGAAAGACGTCTTTTTTATTCACCGGGGACGCTGGATTTCCCACGGAAGAAGATCTTGTTTCCCGAGATGCCTTTCTTGATGTGGATGTGCTGAAAGTGGGACACCATGGCTCAAAATACGCCTCAGGAGAGACGTTCTTGCGGGCGGTATCGCCACGCGTTGCCGTCATTGAAGTTGGCGCAAAAAATACCTACGGCCACCCAACTCCGGAAACACTCTCGCGCCTTGCCGCAATCGGCGCTACAATATTTCGAACCGATAAAGACGCCACCGTAACGCTTGAAACGGACGGAAAAACGGTATCACGGCTCTTTGCGAAAGACTACGGCATCTTCCGTTCCGTAAAGTCGCAAACGCTTTTTGAGGAATAGGAGCAAGGCAGTCTATTCTCCGTGCACGCGCCCCCCGGATCTCTTAAGTCTTTCCCTAATAGCGGGATGGCGTGCAAGATCTGGATCTTCTGCACAAACCTTCCTGGCATCTTCCCGGACTCTTTCAATGAGCACCGGATCTTGCAGGGCCTCCATGGCGATATCGGGCATGCCGGACTGCGCCTCGCCCATGAATTCTCCCGGTCCGCGCAATTCAAGATCGATCTGTGCAAGCTCAAATCCGTTTTTTGCGCCAACAAGCGCCCGGAGGCGGCTTTGGGTCTCTGCCCCTGAAGAATCCGAAAAAAGCAGACAATATGATTTATGTTCGCCCCTTCCTACTCTTCCGCGAAACTGATGGAGGGTCGCAAGCCCAAACCGGTCAGCTCCTTCAATTGCCATAACGGTCGCATTAGGAACATCTATGCCAACCTCGATAACGGAAGTAGAGACCAGGATATCGGTCTGGCCTTCGGTAAATTTCTTCATGACGCTTTCTTTTTCTTTCGATTTAAGCTTTCCGTGCAGCATGGCTACGCTGAGGTCTGGAAATACGATTTTTGACAGTTTTTCGTATTCTTCTTTCACCGCCTTCACGTCGTTCCATACCAATTTCCTCCTATCTTTTTCCGCGCTTATCTGCGCTGGGCCCATCCCGCGCTGATCCGCATTATTCGAAAGCTCTATTCGAGGACAAATAACAAATGCTTGCCGCCCCTCTTTGATCTCCGAACGGATGAACGCGTATGCTTCATTGCGATGCGCGGGAGCTACGAGGCGCGTCTCGATGGGCTTGCGATCGGAAGGCATTTCGGTGATGCGCGAGATGTCCAAATCCCCGTATACCGCAAGAGCCAGTGTTCGAGGTATCGGCGTTGCGGACATGGAAAGAAAATGCGGCGCTTGTGCATCGCCAGACTTTTTGAGGATATTCGAACGCTGGTCAACGCCGAAGCGATGTTGCTCATCCACGATGGCAAGGGCCACGTCTTTGCAAAGCATCTCCGGCGAAAGAAGCGCATGAGTTCCAATTGCAACGTGCACGCCTCCTTCTTTGAGCAGTGCCCGAAACGTCTTTTTTGCGATCTTCTTCTCGGACGCATGCGATGCAATAAGCGCATAAGGAGAAGAGGTGACGAATCCTATGGTAATACCGTGCGGCCCAAGAATTTTTTTTGCGCTTGCAAAATGCTGGCGCGCAAGAACCTCGGTCGGTGCCATAATAATGGCCTGATGTCCGGCTTTTATCACCTCCAGCACCGCAAGGAATGCGACGATGGTTTTGCCGCTTCCTACGTCACCCTCAAGAAGTCTTTGCATGGGATAGGGATGCGCAATGTCTTGCAAAATCTGCCAGGCAGCCCTGCGCTGGCCATCCGTGAGATTGAAAGGAAGCTTGTCTACGAATGTTTTAATGAGAGATTGGTCAAAGGGGATCGCGTGAGCCCGTATGCGCTCTCGCCCTTTTTGTTCCATGATAAATCGCGTCTGGAGCAAAAAAAGTTCTTCGAATTGAAAACGCCTACGCGCTTCTTTGGCATCTTTTGATGTTTCAGGGAAATGGATAGAGCGCACTGCCCGTTCGGGGGGTAAAAATTTTTCACGTAAAAGAACTTCGTGCGGAAATATTTCACGAAGACTCGAGGCGGTATCGAGATACCGGTGCACAAGCATGCGGATCCATCGGGAAGTCAGCCCCTTTGTTTCCCGATATACCGGCACAAGCCGCCGGGTATGCAAAGAGCTCTCCTGGCCGGTACCGATTATTTCGTATGCGGGATTTGCAAAGTAGATACCGCGCTTTCCATCATACACTTTTCCGGCAAGCGCAATTTTTGTTCCTTTTTTGAACATCCGCGCAAGATAGAGCTGGTTGAACCATACCACGCGGACCGACCCGGAAGCATCGTCTACGACGGCTTCCAAAAGCTGCGTTCCGCGATTCCATGCTCTGATGATTTTTACATCTTTTACATACCCCTCCACAGCAACAACCTCGCCCGCGCGCAAGTCTCGTGTGGCCAAGACCCGCGAGAAATCGTCATATCGATATGGGAAGTAATGCAAAAGATCCTCGACGCTGTGCAGGCCGAGGACGTTCAATTTCCTGGTTAGCGCCTGATTTTTTACAAAGGCCGCCACAGTTTGGTATGATATGATTAGAACAACGGTAGGATAAGCGCTGCCACCATCGAGATAGATACGACAACAACCGCTGCACCCCAAATGAATTTGATGATTTGTTTTTTTCGTCTCATATCATAATTAGTATAGTGGAAAGGCCCTCTGAACACAATATGCCCGGTGCGATAATTTCGACCGCCCTCCGGACATACTTTTAAAGAAAATCTTAGCCATGGCTAAGGCGTTTGATTTTTAATTGCATCGCGAGCTTTAAGGCGTTGAAATTGTAGCGCCATGTATGGCCATCCTCCGTTCAAAAATAACCATCGTAGTTGCATCGGGTTTCACCATTATGTTTGGCGCTCTTGGCGCAAGGGCATTCATGCAGGAGCGCGCATTACGGCGGGACATTGCCAAGCTTGAGTCGGGCATCGCGAAGGCCGAAGAAAAAAACAAAGAACTTGTACATTTGGTTGAATATTTTTCCAAACCCGAACAACTTGAAAAAGAAGCGAAGGTCCGGCTTAACCTTAAAAGGCCCGACGAAGAAGTGCTGGCGCTCTCATCCGAACCCCCATATATTCCAAGCGCTTCCGGCAATCCGAGCATGAGCGTGCAAACCACGACATTCCCCTTCTCGCAAATTGTAGATTTTTTTAAATCCTTTTTCACCTATTCGCTTAAGGAATAATTTTGCGGGCGTAGTATAGTGGTAGTACGTGACCTTCCCAAGGTCAAAGTGTGGGTTCGATTCCCATCGCCCGCTCATGCGAGGTTAGTGGAGTGGGCTGAATGCTCCAGTGGAGCATTCAGCGGGAGACTGCGGTGTTTCGGAAAAATAAAAGTCTCCCAGGAAGTACGATTGCTTCCCAAGCAATAAGCACGAGTCCGATTCTCGTATCCCGCTCACGTTGAGAAGACCGCACTGTTGTGCGGTTTTCTTGTTGAGGAGCGCGGAGAAGTAAATCGTTCCCGATGGATATTTGCATAATGACGAAAATTATGGTATGCTTTAAACATGGAAATAAACGATCAGGCAAGCGTATACTTCGCCCGCACTAACTTTCGCGGGGAAGACAGGATTTTCGGCATTAAGACCAAAGACCGCAGACAGCACATGTACGTGGTCGGCAAGACCGGCTGCGGCAAGTCGGTCATGCTTAAAAACATCGCCGTGCAGGATATTCAGAACGGCTCGGGTATTGCCGTGGTAGACCCGCATGGGGAACTCGTAGAAGAAATCCTTGCCTCCATACCCCCGCATCGTATCAACGATGTGATTTATTTTAACCCAGCCGATGCCGAATTCCCCATTGGCTTTAACGTGCTGGAGGTTCCGGACCCGAAATACAAACATGTGGTCGCTTCGGATCTCATGGGGATCTTCACGAAAATTTGGGCAAACGTCTGGTCGGCGCGCATGGAGTACATCATGCAAAACTGCATAATGGCCTTACTCGATACGCCCGGAACCACCCTGCTTGGCATTCCGCGGCTTTTGGTTGACCGGGAATACCGCACGAAGATCATTGCAAACATCAAGGATCCTGTAGTGAGGGCATTCTGGACGCAGGAGTATGAGAATTATACCGACCGTTTGCGCTCGGAAGCCATCGTGCCCATCCAGAACAAAGTAGGCCAGTTCCTGAACACCTCCATGGTGCGCAATATCATGGGCCAGCCCAAAAGCGGTTTTAATGTGCAGGATGTTATGAATTCTGGAAAGATTCTCTTGGTGAACGTCTCAAAGGGACGGATTGGCGAAGATAATTCGGCATTGCTTGGCGCCATGATGATCACAAAATTACAGCTTGGCGCCATGGAAAGAGTCCGCGTTGCCGAGAAGGATCGCAAGGATTTTTATCTCTATGTTGACGAGTTCCAGAACTTCGCGACGGATTCATTCGCTTCGGTGCTTTCGGAAGCCAGAAAATACCGACTCAATCTTGTCATTGCGCATCAATACATCGGACAGCTGGTTACCGAGCAGTCCACCAAGGTGCGGGATGCCGTATTCGGCAACGCCGGGACCATCATTACATTCCGGGTAGGAGCGGTTGATGCAGAATTTCTGGAAACAGAGTTTACTCCGGAATTCCTGCCGGAAGACCTGGTGAATCTCCCCAATTATCATATTTACACGAAACTCATGGTTGACGGCGTCACTTCTAGGCCATTCTCCGCAACAACGCTCCCCCCCATACCGGTGGAAGAATCTGATCAAACGGTAGAAAAGATCATTAAAATATCGCGCGAGCGTTATTCTCTGCCCCGCAAAGAGGTTGAGGAGCGCATTATGCGGTGGAGCGGCATGGATTTTTCGGAAACCGAAAGCACTCCGGAAGATGAGTTTGTTTTCGGACCGAAAACTGCCGCTTCCGGACAAAGGGGAGCGTCTGACGCTCGGCAATCTGGATCTTTTTTAAACAGAAAAAACGATAAGGCTCCGAGCGTTCCTTTGCAGCTTTTCAACGCCGTATGTGCGCGATGTAAAAAACAGACCGAAGTGAATTTTCAGCCCGATGGCAGACGGCCGGTGTATTGCAAGCTATGCCTGCCCATAATCCGCTCGGAGGAGGTGAAAAAACTAAAATCCGAAACATTCGCAAGTTCCGTAGCAGAAAAACCGGCATCTCAACGAAATGTTGTCGGGGCATATGGCACGCCCCGGCCCACCCCGCCAAATCTCCAGCAAAGCGAGCCGGCTCCCCTGCCCGCAAGGCGTCGCCCCGGCCCTGGCGCGGATTTTCCAACCGTTCGGCCAACCTCTTTTAAGGTTGCGCCCGCCGTCCCAACTAACATCGTGGATCTTTCAATCCCAAATAAAATTCAACAAGAGAAGTCAGGAATTCTCAAAGAAGTCGGGACCGGGCCGAAGGTCGGGATAAAAGCTATTTCCCTCAAGGATGCCCTTCAAATGGACGGACTGACATTTTCCGGTAAAAGACTGAAGCGAAAAGAAGTGGATCTTACGGCTTTGCGCGAAGCGCTGGGTGCATCGTTAGAATCGCGCGAGCTTCCCGATGCGCCAACTTCACCAGAACCTTACCTCGCCCCGCAGCAAGGCAGACGGGGCGAGCCGAAACATGAAACGGGCTCCGTGCCACAACACAAAGGCGCCCCACTCCGTCCGGGCCAGATTGTGACGCTTAGAGCAGAGGAGTAGCACGTACGCCCCATAGCTAGACATCCGAAGACATTCGGATGTTTTGTTTTTTTGACTTTTTCTAGATAGCCGGCTATGATACGCCGTTGGTTCATTGAAATTATTCTTGATAGAAGGGGGTAGTAATGGTGACAAAAAGACCAATCCTCGAGATTCCCGGTCCAAAAGCCCGGGAAGTCATTGAACGACAGAAAAAGTACACGGCAACAACAACGGTGGATTCTCCTTTGGTAGCGAAGCGTGGAAATGGAGTTTGGCTTACAACTGTCGACGATCAATTGGTGCTGGACGGAACAAGTGGCGTTGGCGTCTCCGGTCTTGGTTACGGAAATGTCGGACTGATACGCGCGGTCATTGATGAGCTCATGAATCGCATTCCACAGTTTATCGCGAATGATTTTCCTGGGGAGACGCCTTCACTGCTTGCCGAGAAGCTCTCAACGTTCGTTCATGTGATAAAACCGTCCGGAGGCGTTGCAAAAACCTGTTTCGCGAATGATGGCACCGGCGCAAATGAAACGGCAGTGAAACTCCTCTTACATACCCAGCCGGGTAAAAATGTCTTTCTCGCATTCGTCGGCGCATTCCATGGACGCACCGGCTTCTCGCTTCCGCTCATGGGAAGCAAATCTATTCATACGCGGGATTTTCCGAAAGCCTATACGGTGCTCCATGTGCCATTCCCCGAACAGGGAAAGAGTTCCTGGTATGGAAACCGGGCTATTGAATGGGAGCGCTGCATTGATGCGTTCATAGAGCGGGAATACTTCGGCAGCGTGGTTGACCCAAAGAAAATCGCCGGCATATTCCTCGAGATAGTGCAGGGCGAGGGAGGAATCCGCCCCATATCGCCCGAAGGTTTGTGGCGCATAATAAAGCTCTCCAGAAAATATGACATTCCCATCGTGGTTGACGAGGTCCAGACGGGCTTCGGGAGAACGGGGAAGCTTTTCGCCTTCGAGCGTTATGATTTTGAGCCACATGTGGTCACCATGGCAAAGAGCTTCACCCAACTGGTCCCGGGGGGCGCTACGGTATTCGGAGAGCAGTATGATTTCAAGGAAGAGGGGGTTCATTCGGGAACATTCCAGGGAAATGCCATGGCGTGCCGGGCGGCACTGCAAGTCATCGCGGCGTTTGAAGACGGAAGCCTTCTTGCGCATGTAAACGAAATGTCGGGAGTTTTGAAAGATCTTGCGGACCGTTTTGCTTCATACGCCGAAAGAAAACTGCATGGCGCCGTCCGCGACGTGCGAGGACTCGGGCTTATGTATGGAATCGAGTTCGGTGATGCGAAATTTCGTGACGAAGTTTTGCATCGCTCTCTTATTCGCGGCCTCAACCTTATCGGTGCCGGCCACAAAGAGAAGAACCCGACGATCCGTCTTTTGCCGCCGCTTATCATTCGGAAGGCGGAACTAAAGGAAATGTTCGAAATCCTTCACGAAGCTTTCGATGCCACGGTAGATCTTATAAGATGATTGTTTTTACGAAAAACGCCGCAGAGAATGCGGCGCTTCTTTTTTGCAAGTTTTACTATTATTTATGCTTTTTCAACCCGTTCCACATATTCTTTTAAGGCGGTGTTCACACGAATAATGTCACCCTCTTCAATAAAGAGCGGCGCCTGTACAGTAAATCCTGTTTCCAATTTCACTGCTTTGGTCCCGCCTTGCGCGGTATTCCCCCGAATGGAGGGCGGAGCCTCTATGACCCTGAGGTCCATTTTAGGAGGAAGTTCGATATTCAAAATTTCTTCCCCGAAACGGATAGCATCTGCCTCACCGTTCGGTCTAAGGAACGAGGTTGTGTCGCCGAGTTGCTCTTGGCTGAAGGTGATGCGATTTTTTGGATTCCCCTTCTCATGGAATGTAAATTGTCCCCGGTGGCCGAACAGAAATACCACCTTCATGCGGTTGATATCGGCCTCCTCAAAAACTTCGCCTTGCTGGAAATTCTGTTCAAAAACCTGTCCTGTTTTGAGGTTCCGGATCTTTGTCTGCATAACAGGCCTTCTCTGTTGCATTTTTAGGTGATTTGACCAAAGCACCACATGCGGGTCCCCGCCGTAGACGAATAATGCCCCCGATTTGAGATCGTTTGTTCCGAGCATAGAAGAAAATTACACCCCACCTATTGTATCCGAACTTCCGTTTTTGGCAATACCGTTGGGCAGACAACCGAAGCGTCCATCGTCGCACGGCCAAGATTTTCTGTCTTCGCTGATGGCTAGGCATATTGCGAGCTGGGGATAGTAATGCCTATCCAAAAAGCTCGCGGCGTGCTATACTATAAACATGGTTCGTTATCATTAAGAATACGTTTATGGATGTCCAACAACAGGAATTCAACGCAACTCCTGTACTTATCAACCTAGGACTCTTTTTGATTATGGCAACCTATATGGCTGCCGCCCTAGGTTTCGTGCTTGCGCGCTAGGCGCCGAGCACTAAAAAAATCGAGCGCCGCTCCCATGAGAGCGGCCTCTTTTTTATTTCATCTCTAGGCTTGCTCAATAAGACTCACTACGGCCAGTCATCAATTTTTCAATACTTCTTCAATTCTTAATTTAATTGCCCCTACTACCTCTGCCGGAGCAGAAAAGCCATGGTCAGTTTTGTAGTTATGGCCGTACAGCCCGTCCTCGAAAAAGATTCCTTCAAACTCTTTCGGTTTGGCATAACGCGGAATGAAGTGTCCATGTAAATGCCTTGTCTCGTTACCAAGGAAGGCATAGTTCAGCCAATCCGGCTGAAATGCTTTTTGAATTGCGCCCCCGAGTTCTCTTAGAACAACGAACAGCTCTCGCTGTTCTTCTGGAGTTGCGTCGGCCAAATCCAAAGCATCCTCTCGGTTACACCAGACGACACAACGCCCAAGATAGCTTTGATTCTGATGAAGGAAAATTGACCAGTATGTATAGTCCTTAATTTTATATTTTGAAAAATCTTCCATAGATTATGGTAAATATGCGTAGTTTGTTATGGATTGGTGCGGCGGGAGAGAGCGCTTGTCCTGAGCTCGTCGAAGAGATGTTTGAACGATGCTCGCTCCAGTCATTTTCTCTGACGGAGCAGCTCCCCATTCACTCGTAATGGTTTAATGGCTTGGAATCGCCCGAACCAGAGAAGCGCTATGTAAAACAAAAACGAACTATTTAGCGCCCGCCTGACGATTCCTATTCCAGCCCCAGTCGTCCCAGTATTTTGAAATTAAAGACCTCCCCTCTTTACTATCCAAAATAAAATAAACAGCGGCGTCATCTTGTTTTTCGCCTTGCGAAAATGCGCGGAATTCCAAACTCCTCGGGCTTTCTTTCGATACGTGTGTAATGCCTAGCTGTTTCGCACGCTTAACGGTTTTATCCACGAGCTTGTCAACCACAAAATAAGGAAGCACCCCGACAGGCGGAAGCTCTAACTTTCTTGATTCTATCCATAAACCCATGACTTCTTTTAGTTTTTCCGGTGTTTCTGCATTATGTCGATCAACCGCCTCCTGCAGGGTTTGCGGCATTTTGTCCGACCGCTTCTTTTTGCCAGAAGACTCGTCTGGCAACCCGGCCCCAGCCGTTCTTTCCAATTCTTCCCTTAATTCTTCGGGGAGGTGCTTCGCCCAAGGTGAGAATTCTTCTTTCATGTTTATTGATAGTTATGTTCTTGTACGCACGCTAAAAATCAGACTATAACTACTAGATTGCCTCACTAAAATCAATTGTTGGTGCAGTATTCTTGAATTAGTCCGAACGCATTTTTCCGAAAAAATCCCCTCGAGAAAATTCGGAACGGTGGCGGAGCTGCGCCGCTGACAATTTCAAGTTTTTCTTTGGCGGCAAATTATTTTAAAGGATGAAAAAAACTAAAAGCAAAAAGCTTGTAAAAATAAGTTCCTGTATCGAAAAATACTTTATTATGGGCTTCCGCAGATTAATTTTGTTGATTGGAAAAAGTGGAAAAAGATCTGCATTATTGAGAGCATCTAAAACTAAATGGGCTAGATACGCAAAGCCAAATATTAAACCAATCCCTTTATCTAATATGAGAACTAGTATGGAAATAGCCGCCCATGAGAATACGTTGTGTAAAAAACGATGGTCACCCCTGGGATCGCGTCGCTCCATCATGGCAACTGCCAGTTTTTTGGGTTTGAATAAAATTCCATGTTTGAAATATGATATTACATGGTCCAAATCAATTGCCATTGAACCAATTAGTGAAGCTGGATAATTACCCGTTAGCTTACCTATAATTAGACCCGCAATGAAGTGTGTTGGTAATAGCATACGTGTTAATTATCTCAAAAATAAAATGATTAAAAAATTTTCTTCCCCCAAATCGGGAAACCGTGAATTCGTTTTTACCCCCAAAATTGAATACAAATTAGTCGCCAAGCAAGGCGAACCTTTCAAACTTACAATTTCCTTTTTGGTGCCGCGGGAGAGAGTCGAACTCTCATGAGGTTATCCTGGGCGGATTATTATTTTTCAGAAACATCGTAGCCGCCCGCGACATCTGAAATCGTTCAGATGTCGCCCCTCGCAGCATTTTGAGTGCTGTGCGTCTGCCATTTTCTCCTGGGCGACCGACCATTTTCAAGAAGCATTGTAGTCGCCCGCGAAATGGTCTCCCAGACCATTTCTCCCACCTTGGCGCACCCAATGTGCCCGGGAGAGGAGTCGAACCTCCATGCCTTGCGGCACACGATTTTGAGTCGTGCGTGTCTGCCATTCCACCACCCGGGCGCTCAAACAGATACGTTTATTCTACTGAATTTTTTCGTATTGTCAAAGCGTGGTTTTCTTGTTACACTGGGTGAGTCGTATGCCAAAAATCATATCAATGGTAAATCAAAAAGGGGGCGTCGGGAAAACGACGTCCTGCGTGAATCTTTCGGCATACCTTGCGGCGCTTGGCAAGCGAGTTCTTATTGTTGATATTGATCCGCAGGCGAACGCTTCAAGCGGCATCGGCATACGCCACGAATCGCTTGAAGCGCATATGTACCACGTACTCATCGGCGAAGCGCATCCGGAAGGCGTCATACGGCACACGTCGCTTTTTTCTTGCGACCTCCTGCCATCGGCTCCGGATCTTGCCGGAGCGGCCATCGAGTTGGTTTCGATGCCCAATCGCGAATTCAAGTTACATGAAGCCCTCAAAAATATCGTTACCCCCTATGATTACATTCTCATTGATTCCCCCCCCTCGCTCGGTCTTCTTACGGTAAACGGCCTTGTCGCCGCAGACGAGATCATCATTCCGGTACAATGCGAATACTATGCCCTGGAAGGACTTGGACAACTGCTTAAAACCGTTGAGCTTGTGCGCGAACACCTTGAAAAAGATATTAAAGTCATGGGTGTTCTGCTCACCATGTATGATCGCAGAAATCGCCTTGCGCGTCTCGTAGAAAAAGAGGTTCGGCGCAATTTCCCGGGGTATGTTTTCGATACGGTCATTCCGCGCAACGTGGAGCTGGCGGAGGCGCCGAGTTTCGGTAAAACCATCTTGCAGTATGAGCCCGCAAGCCGCGGCGCGCGCTCGTATCGCCAGCTGGCGGAGGAATTTTTGAGAATTGATGTTGCGCCATCCCCTTCGCCCGAAACGGTGAAAGTCTCCGAAATCCCCGTTGAAGCTGGGCGCGAAATACAACCTCCGGCTACTCATCTAATGATTTAATGCACATCGATGAATAAATCAATTCTTGGAAGGGGGCTTTCGTCCCTCATTCCACAAAAAAATACGGGTGCCGCTTCTCCAAACAAGGAAAACGAGAAAACGGAACAACCAAAAAATGAGGCTCCGGGCGTTCCAAAAGCCGACGGACGAATTGCGGAAAAAGCTCTTTCGGCGTCCTTTGGACGCTCCGGTACAATAGATTCAAAAATAAAAACAGCCGATGAAAGCGTATTTTATATAGAAGTGGAGAAAATACACCCGAACTCCCAACAACCCAGGCGCGATTTTGACGAAGAATCGCTTAAGGACCTTGCCGAATCCATCCGAAGACACGGCATCATACAGCCGCTCATAGTTACCAAACACGAACACCAGACGCCGCGAGGGCAGGAAGTATTTTATGAACTTGTCGCAGGAGAACGAAGGCTTCGCGCGTCCAAACTCTCCGGCCTCAGACATGTACCGGTCATCATTCGCGGGGTTACCGAGGAACAGCAAAAGCTCGAGGTAGCCCTTGTGGAGAATCTGCAACGGCACGACCTGGGAGCGCTGGAAGAAGCACGCGCCTTTCGAAAACTTATGGACACGTTCGGTCTCACGCAACAGGAGGTGTCGCTGCGCGTGGGTAAATCGCGACCCTCCGTTGCCAACGCAATGCGGCTTTTGGACCTTCCTCAAGAGATGCAGAAAGGTCTTTCGGAAGGAAAAATAACCGAAGGGCACGCACGGGCATTATTGGGGCTGAAAGATGTAATGCATCAACTATCATTATATAAAGATGTTGTGGAGAAGAACTTGAGCGTGCGAGAGGTTGAGGACGTGGTGCGCGAGGAGGCGGTAAAAGTCGGGACTCGAAAAGCAAAAGAACCGCGCGTACCAGACCCGGAAGTGCGCGAATTCCAAACAAAGCTTGCCGATGCCTTAGGCACGCGAGTACACGTGAAAGGGAAAGTGAGCCGCGGAAAGATTGTGGTGGAATTCTATAGCCGCGAGGAACTGCAAAATATCATCGGGAAGATAGCCGGAGAAAAATAAGCTTTTTTCTACCTCATAGCTGTCGGTGCCAATAATACGCTATAGCGCATTATTGGCACCGTACGCTTCGCGCGCAATAAAACTTCAGAAAAAGAAAATGCCTTCTTACAAAGAAGGCATTTGCGGTCATCCGGACAATACAACGTCCGTTATGTCATTTTCGGAAACATTCTCGTACCCCGCAGGTAATTCGACGATCTCGCCATCAAATATCGTAACGCGCCTCATCGCACGGCCATCCTGCAGGCTGATGTCAACGATCTGATACCCCATGCCGGATTCCGGCATCCTCACAAGCTTATCTCTCCACTTCCCTTTTAATATGAGCTCCAATTTCGACCTCCTTTCCGAATTTCATTCTAAAGTCTGGCACATTTTCTGATGCGTCTCAACAATATATTAAACGCGCTCAACGGAAAACACGTTCTTGACCGACCTAATATCGCCGATAAGTTCCGTCAACTCATCCATGCTCCGCACCTCCACCGTCACAATCTGCACCCCCTCGCCGTCAGGCGTATCGTAGGCGGTAAGAGACAAAATATTGAAGCCGGATTTCGAAATAGTTTCGCTTACGTCTCTTAACAGGCCAACGCGGGTTTGTCCACGCACCTTGATGGTCGCCGGATGCAGAGCAAGCGCATCTTTCTGCCAGGAGACGGGTATATGCCGTGGGGCTTTCGCTTTTTTTAGATTCGCGCAGGCCGCCTTGTGAATGGTGATGCCGCCCTGCACCGTCGTGTATCCTTCGATCGCTTCGCCGGGCAATGGAGAACAGCATTTGGCAAGACGCGTCAGAACCCCATGCATTCCTTTTACAACAACTCCTATGCCATCTGGAGAAGAAGTCGGCTTTTTCTCCTTTGACTGCGCCGCCATCTCTTCGGGCATCAATTCAATCTTTTCAGCACGTTCCTCTTCTTGATCTATTACATCGCGTCTCTTGATCCACGCGGTAATTTTCTTTCTTGCTTCGGATGTTTTTATGAAAAACAGCCAGTCGCGGCTTGGCTGGGGGTCTTTGCGCGTCATAATTTCCACAAGCATGCCGCTCTCCAGCGCCTGAGAAAGGGGAATGATGCGCCCATCCGCTTTGGCTCCTGCGCAGCGGTGTCCGATCTCCGAATGTATAGCATATGCAAAATCAACAGCGGTCGCGCCGACCGGCAGGTCAATGATATCGCCTCTCGGGGTGAATACGAAAATCCGCCTTTTAAGGAACTCAAGCTTCAGCGCATCCACGAATTCTTTAGACCCCTTGGCGGCTTTCTGCCATTCTTGAAGCTGATCGATCCATTTAAGTTTGCTTCCGAGTCCTGCGTTGAGAACTTTTTTGGATGTCCTTTTTTCTCCCTGGCGTTTTTTATAATGCCAATGGGCGGCAATGCCGTATTCGGCCTCCTCGTGCATTGCGGGCGTACGGATCTGAAACTCGGTAATGCGCCCGTCCACACAGAATACCGTGGTATGCAAACTTTGGTATCCGCTGCCTTTGGGAAGCGCAATGTAATCCTTGATGCGTCCCGGGAGCGGCGTGAAATGTTTATGCAATACTCCCAGCGCCCGATAGCATTCTTCGACGCTTTTTACAATAATACGAAGCGCCACCAAATCGTGAACCTTTCCCAGGTCCATATCGTGTGCAAGCAGTTTTTGGTAGAGAGACCAGTAATGCTTCGGGCGCGCGTGCAGTTCCAGGGGCACAAGATCGTCGGCGGCAAGATGTTCTTTTATAATAGGAACTACTTTTTCTGCATACGCCTCGCGCTCCGCATAAACCTTATCTATCCTCTGTAGGAGCCATTCATATTCCTTCGGATGCAGATGCGGGAAGGCGAGGTCCTCCAGTTGCCCCTTCCATTCACCCATGCCCAGACGACTCGCGAGCGGCGCATAAATATCCATGGTCTCCTGCGCGACTCTTTGGCATTTTTCGGTCGTACACGTGCGCAGCGTTTGCATGTTATGAAGCCTGTCGGCAAGCTTGATGAGCGCTACACGGATGTCCTGGGCAGTTGCAAGAAACATTTTCCGCAAAGTTTCGGTGCGCGCCGCACTACCCCCGGTGGGAATTTTTTCGAGCTTGGTGACGCCTTCCACAAAAAAAGCGACTTCTTCTCCGAAGATTTCTCGGATCTCATCAATCGTGACGGGAGTGTCTTCCGCAACATCATGCAAAAGTCCCGCTACAACCGTCGAGGTATCCATGCCCACATCGGCAAGCAATGAGGCAACCGCCGTCGGATGCGTAATGTAAGGCTCGCCGCTATCGCGCTTCTGGCTTTGGTGGGCTCTTGCGGCAACGTCATACGCGCGCTCAATCGTTTCCGCGTCAAGATGCGGATTTTTTTTTATAACAACAATGAGTTGATCCTTGGTCATACCAAATACTAGAGCCCAATGCAAGAACGCATGCCCCCACCGGGCTTCAATGATGAGAAGCGAAGCGACGAAACCCCGTGCTACGCCGCAGGGCATGGCGCAAAGTTCTGGTGCCGAACACGCCTTTCTCTTCTACTGTATCCCCGATGGGGACACGTTGACAAGTATGGCGTTTATCATATAATGAGCGCTCGGATGTTTTTTGAAAATCTTATTATCGTCTTGTCATCGGAACGGAGGGACAATGCTCTACATTATTTTTGCGGCAATCGCGCTTGGAGCGGCGTCCCGGTTTTTATGGCTGCAATATCACAGAAAGCCCGGAGACGCATTCCACGCCAAACGCGGAATTACCATAACCCTACTTGCCACCGCCGCGCTCTTCTCTATTGAATACGCGCTGTGGAACAACATTGTGATACTTTTCAAGTATCTGCCGCTTCTTGTGCTGCATTTGTTTTTTGCCATTCCAACGCTCATCGCACTTGGCGTCATTACGGCAACCGGTATTGCAACCTATCGCACAACGTTCCGTACAAAACGCGAAGAACATGACCGGCCCCTGCCCGCGCGCACGCATCGGTTTCTTGCAAAATACTTTTGGTATGCGTGGATTGCAACAATCACCACCGGCCTTATGTTTTTCGTCGCCTCTATCCGCTCATAGCTCCTTTTTCCGGGGGCTTTTTGTATTTCGTCACTACGCTTGCGTTTTTCCTAAAAATGCGCCATGATAATTCTTCCGTTGTTTGACAATTTTGCAGGCAAACAGGGGCAAAAGAAGGGAGACGAGATGATGCGTGCCCTATTGATAGAACTTTCGAGAAATAAATGGATAGCCCGCCGGGTCACGAAAAATGGATGGGCTTGCCGTATGGCGCGCAGATTCGTTGCGGGCGAGACCCTCGAGGATGCTATTGGGACGGCAAGACGTCTCAATTCCGAAGGACTTGCCGTGAGCCTCGACTACCTCGGGGAGCACGCGCAAGGTCGCGAGGCCGCCCATTGCGCTGGACTTACCTATCTCCGGATTCTTGAGCGCATCGCAAATGAGGGGCTTGACGCGAACATTTCCGTAAAACTCACCCAGCTTGGACTCGAGGTGAACGACGATCTGTGCGAAGAGCTTATCACCTCGCTCTGTGTCCATCTGCGTGATTCTTCCCAAATAGTGCGCGTCGACATGGAGGGTTCCGCTTACACCCAGCGAACGATTAATGTCGTAAAAAATGTTCTACAGAGAATGCCATCAATCGGTATCGTCATCCAGGCGTATCTGTACCGCAGCGAGCACGACATTGAAGAACTTTTAAAGCGCGGCTGCCGGATACGGCTTTGTAAGGGCGCGTACCGGGAGAAGCCGAATATCGCGTTTCCCAAAAAACGAGATGTGGATGCAAATTTTTTGAAACTTATGAAAACGCTTCTTGCAAGCGGCGTCTATCATGGCATCGCCACGCACGATGAAAACATGATCGAGGCGACAAAAGACTTTGTTGAGACACGCGGAATCAAAAAAGATGCATTCGAGTTCCAGATGCTCTACGGTATTCGAGGAGATATTCAAAAAAAACTAGTGCACGACGGCTATCGCGTACGCGCATACGTTCCCTACGGAACGGAGTGGTTTCCGTACTTCATGCGGCGGCTGGCCGAACGCCCCGCGAATCTTTTCTTTCTTCTCCGCAATCTCTAAATAACTGACGGGCCATAAACCCTCATCTCGGCGTACCCATGCGCCGATTTTTATTTATTCCGCAAAAAACCGATACTATGGGCATCGGTGCCCGCCCCACCCTTGACGAACAATCCCCAACGGGGCTTGAACATCCCTGGGCTTTACTTGTTATGCAGGATTATGCTAGAGTGCAGATGTTATTTTCCAAGTGAATACTCAGAAAAAATCGTAAAGGAGGGTCTCCATGAAAAACGAAATCCCGAACGACATTAACGGACTTTTGGAACATGACCGAAGCGAACAGGGAAAGAAGGTCTTTCGCGGAACTTGCCGCGAATACCTGGATATTGTGCGGGCTAATCCTGGGATCGTGCGACTTGCCCACGCTACCGTCTACGATCACGTTATCATGGCGGCCGGCGTAACCACCGTCGACGTTGAAAAGGACCCGCGCCTGCGTCGGCTTTACAGCGCGGAAACCTTGCGGGAACTTAATTTTTTCAAAGATAAATTTTTCGGAATTCGCGATACGGTGGATGCTATCGGACGCTACTTCCAGGGAGCCAAAAATCGTGGCGAGGAGTCTCGACAGATCCTCTACTTCGTGGGGCCCGTCGGATCTGGAAAAACTTCTTTGGTTGAAGAATTAAAGAAGGGTATGGAGAGTGCGCCGCCCGTCTATGCCGTCAAGGATTGTCCGCAGCAAGACGCCCCGCTCCTTCTTATCCCCAAGCACCTGAGAAAAAAGATGGAGGGGCTGCTCGGCGTGAGAATTGAGGGAGATATTTGTCCCGTCTGCCGCTATCGCCTCACCGAAACCGACAAGATCGAACGGCTAACCAAGGATTGTTTCGCGAACGAGAAGTGTCTCATCGACAACGACAAGAAAAAAGGAGTCGACTGGCCGGCGTTCTGGAAAATGTATCATCAAGAGTTCGATTATCGTGACGAGGCGGGGAATGTGCTTTGGGAAAAGTATCCCGTGGAAATGGTTTCCTTCTCCATCCGTGCTCGGCGCGGTATCGCTTCGGTCCCGCCGACCGACCCGAATAATCAGGATACCAGCGTCATTTTCGGCGATATCGATATTTCCAAGATCGACCGATATCCGGAAGATCATCCGCTGGTATTGCGTCTGAACGGCGCCTGTAACCGCGGAAACCGTGGCATTGTGGAATTCATCGAGATCTTTAAGAACCCGCCGGAGTTTTTACATCCGGTCATTACCGCTACGCAGGAGAAGGCCATTCCTTCGCCGGGCAAAACCGCAATGATCTATTTTGACGGCGTTATCATCGCCCACTCCAACGAACCCGACTATAACAAGTTCATTTCCGACAATTCCAACGTCGCCATCCAAAATCGCGTCTACCCCATCCGCGTTCCTTATGCGATCGAAATTTCCGAGGAGACCGCGATATACGAGAAGTATCTGAAAAGCACCGATTTCAAAGGAAGCGTCGCGCCACACACTCTGGAGGTCGCGGCGATGTTTTCGGTGCTGACGCGTTTGAAGCCGTCGCAGAAGTGCGATCTCTTGACAAAGTTGTATCTGTATGACGGCCGCGCAGTCATCGAGAAGGGACAGGCCAAGCGCATTGATATTTCGGAATTGAAAGAGGAAGCAACGAACGAGGGCATGTCTGGCATTTCCACGCGCACCATCTTCAAAGCCATCGATTATGCCATCTCCATGAGCGATCATGATTGCATCAATCCGCTTACTATCCGCGAGGCTATCATGGAAATGCTCAAAAAAGAGCACCTTGCCGATGATATGCGTATGCGATACGTGGAAGAAATTCTGCGCGGGATCGTACACAAGGAATATCTGAAGATCCTGGAAAAAGAAATCACTCGCGCCTACGTGCATGCATACGAGGATCGTGCCGAAACATTCTTCCAGAATTACTGGGATAACGTAGCGGCCTGGTGCCTTCACAAAAAGGTCAAGGACCGCGCTACCAAGGAAGAGCGCGATCCGGATATCGCCAGCATGTCGGCAGTCGAGGGGCAGCTTGGCCTTTCCGGAGGAGCTACCGAAGGATTCCGGCACGATTTCATTGCCTACGCGCAGGAAGTACTTCGCGGAGGAGGAAAGCTTTCATACAAGAGCTATGAGCCGCTTAAGGAAGCCATTGAGGGCGTGCTTACCGCATCTCTCCGCAAGGAAGCCCGTATTATTACCGGGGCAACCGCGCGCGACGATGAACAGGGTAAGCGGTACGACGCCATGATCGAACGTATGCGAACAATCGGATACCATCCGCACTGCTCGGAAGTGATTCTCCGATATGCGTACAATAACGTCTGGAAAGACTAATCTTTCCTGAAGTTCGGAGCCAAGACCGCTTGGCTCTTTTTTATTTCCAAGCGATCGGGCAGCGCATAATAATCTCCGTTTTGACGTCTAGAGAGCGCAGGAGCCCGAGAGCTTAATTTCCTTTATTTTTCCGTCCGCCGTTGACGGCGGGCAGGAAATCCCCTACCCTTAATAGGATATTGTTCATTGCCAATTTAAGACAAGTTTGACAGGAGGCCATATGGCTATATTCCGAGATTCTTCCAGAGAAAGCGACCGGGGCGCAGAAGACCGCGCCAGGCACCGAGAGCTCGTACGAGAATCGGTTCAGGAAAACATCGGGGATATCATCGGGGAAGAAGATATCATCGGCGTATCCGGAAATAAGAAAATCAGAGTTCCCATCCGTGGTATCAAGGAGTACCGTTTCGTTTACGGAGAAAACGGTGGGGGCGTTGGCGAGGGCAAAGAAGGCATGGAGCCCGGTGACACCTTCTCTAAGCAAGGAGGGAAGGGCCGTATGCCGGGACCCGGCGGAGACGATCCCGGCGAGGAAATATATGAGACCGAGATCTTTCTCGACGAGCTTCTTGATATTGCCTTCGAGGACCTCATGTTGCCGGAAGAAGCGAAAAAGAGGCTTCGGGAGATCGAAGTAGAACAGCATGCCAAACGCTATGGCTACCGAAAGGCCGGACCCCCGCCGCGCCGATCAAAAAAGCGCACAGCGAGAGAACGGCTGAAGCGCAAGAAGGCAACCGAACGCGCAACGCTGGAACGGGCAGAAGACCAAGCCTTGTCTCCCGCCACACCCCTGGACGGCCAGGAAGAACATTTTCCCTTCCACAATCAGGACCTTCGGTATCACTACGTAAAGAAAACGAAGCGCCGTGAATCGAACGCCGTGGTGTTTTGCGTCATGGATGTTTCCGGTTCCATGGATATTACCAAAAAATATCTTGCGCGCATGTTCTACTTCCTGCTCTATCGATTCCTAAAAACGAAATACGCGCGAGTAGAAGTGGTGTTCATCGTACACCACACCGTGGCCCGGGAAGCCACCGAACAGGAATTCTTCCACCACGTGGAATCCGGCGGCACCCATATTTCCAGCGGCGCCATAAAGGCGCTTGAGATCGTCGATGAGCGCTTTGACCCCACGGTATGGAATATTCACTACTTCCACTGCTCCGATGGCGAAAATTTCGAGCATGATAACCCGGCAGCGATCAAAGCGTTTCGCCAGCTGACCGATATTGCCAATCTCGTTGGCTATGGAGAGATCAAGCCGGAAACGGGATTTGACTGGGGAAGCATCACGCCAATCCTTGAAAAAGAAATTCGCGCGGATAACTTTGCCGTAGTAAAAATCCGAGATCGGAAAGATCTCTGGAAGGCATTCAAAGAACTTCTCTCCAAGGAGCAGCTGGATCGGAGGAAAACATCATGACCGACTGGACCATAAAAGACTTGGAACGTTATGAAGAGGCCATTTCCAAGATCGCCAAAGAAGAGGGGCTGAACTGCTTTGAACAGGAGTACGAGATATGCGACCATGCGGAGATGATCGGCTATATGGCCTACAACGGTATGCCCGCCCACTACCCGCACTGGTCTTTTGGGAAATCATTCGAGCGCAGTGAGACTCTGTACCGCTACGGCGTGCAGGGCCTGCCCTACGAGATGGTGATCAACGCCGACCCATCTCTTGCCTACCTCATGCGCTCCAATTCTCTTGCATTGCACATTGTGACCATAGCGCATGCGGGATGTGGTCATAATGATTTCTTCAAGAATAATCGATGCTTCAGGCACACCCGACCCGAGTATACGATGCAGCGCTTCAAGACACATGCGGACCGGGTGCGCGAATACACCAAAGACCCAAGCATCGGACGCCGACGCGTAGAGCAGGTGCTGACCGCGGCGCACGCCTTATCGCTGCATCGGAGGCGAAACATTGAAGCGCCGCGCCTGAATCAAGCCGAACAGCGCAAACGACTATTTGAATCTGCTCAGCCGCGAAAAGACGAGTGGACCGACATCCACTCTCGGCCCGACTATAAGACCCCGGATCTATCACGTGTCCCGCTTGAGCCGGAGGAGGACATCCTGCTTTTTATCAGGGACTTTAATCCGTCCCTTGAATCTTGGGAAAAAGACTTGCTTACTATCGTTGCCGAGGAATCCGATTACTTCTGGCCGCAGATAGAAACCAAGATCATGAACGAAGGGTGGGCAACCTACTGGCACTATAAGATTCTGAACAGCCTGAAACTTCCTCCAGAATTGCACCTGGAATTCCTTAAACTGCACAATCAGGTTATCGCGCCGCACATCGGCTCAATCAATCCCTATCGTCTGGGATTTGAGCTTTTCAAGGATATTTACCGGCGGTGGGAGAATCCCACGCCGGAAGAGAAGGAGAAATATGGTCTGTCCGGCGGCGAGGGAAAATCGAAAATATTTTCCGTGCGCGCAGCCGAGCGCGATATTTCCTTTCTGCATCAGTATCTGACGGAGGAGTTCCTACGCCGCTTCTTTTTCGTCGAGTACGCCGAAGATGAAGAAGAAATTATGATCACCGACACGGTGGATGAGCATAACTGGCAAGATTTTCGCGGCCAGATCGTGCAAAACACTGGATCAAACTCCATTCCCGATATTCGGGTATACGACAGTAACTTCAAAAACGCCCAAACGCTACTTGCCCTGCACTGCTTTGACGGGCGCGAGCTCCACCCCGAATACGCCGCCCATACGCTGCGTCACTTTCAGACGCTTTGGCGCAGGCGGGTACATCTTTTAACCTGGAATCTCCGGGAAAAAGCATGCTGGCTCTACACCACGGATCCGTCCGATAAGATAACCCAGCATAAACATTGCGAATCTCCCGATTGCCCATTGCGAAAATGGCTGAAAGAGCGTGGGCAGGAGCACTTGATATTGTAGTGCGCTTGCTTCGAGCCCGGAATCGTCCGGGCTTTTTTATTGCTTCGTCTCCGACGGTGTCGTCGGAGCAACGAACAATAAACCCCGCACCAATTCTTTGCAATGACTTTTGCACAACAAGAAGAGAATAGCAGACGATACCGAGGAATCTGGTTATAGCCGCTACGCGCGTATATGTCGGAATTTGGCGTGGGGTCTTTTCCAAAATGACATCCTCCCCGGACTCCGCTTCGCTGCGTCCGGGGTTTCCTGGTAAAGAAAAAACGGGCGTCTCGGCGCCCGTATAGTGTTCGTCCCGTTAGAAGTAGTCCCGCTAAACGGGACGCGACTTTTAGCGGGGTTCATAAATCCGTGATGATGATTTTTTTGAGATCTTCCGCAATCTCCGGAAGAAGCATGATGCTGTGTTCCTCAAACCACTGGCGGCTTTGTTCATTGTCACGCGCAAGATGTTTCCGGCACATCCGAAGAACCTCGTCAATGTTGGCTCTCCAAAGATAACTCGCACGGATCTCGGCAAGCACCGAAACGTACGGCGCAAGATCCGAACCAAATACTCGAAAGACGGAATAATTCATGTCGCTCATCGGCACTCGTTCGGCCAAAAGTGCGTATGCTCGCTCTCCAACATCAACATAAAATTTCACGCCAAGTTGCGAATGCCGCACAAGATACGGTCCGAGAAATCCCGCGGCAAGAAGCGATGCATCTGCAATACCGCGAATGTTCTCGGTCTCTGCAAGAGGTTTTCTCCGAAAGACATATTCTCTTAGCTTGATGAGTAGTCCCTCCTTGGCAATCTTTGTTTGATGGTCCGGAGAAAATTGCTCAAGAAGCTCGGCAAGATACCGTTCGATTTTCGGATCTTCCTTGAGGCCCAATTGGTGCCACGTCCGGTCAACCGCCTCCAAAAAGAACCTAAAAGACCTTGTAGCTCCCTCAATGTGCATCTTCGGTCTCCTTTTGTGTCAATGTACGCACTCAACTATTTTACCATACCGCTTACCGGAAAACTTTGCAATTTTGACAGTTGTTCCGGTGCTTGGTATGTTTCGTCTGTTACCTTGAAAATCCGTATAAGAGGAGTTCTCGATGCAAACAAGAGATCCATTGAAGTTCAGGAAAGCTTCACTCTCCAATGGTATTACGGCATACCTCAACCTTGCATTGCCAATCAATGGCGTATTGCTGGGCATGGTATTTCCGGCGGGAAGCCGAGACGACGAGATGGGCAAAGAAGGTTGCGCGCACTTTACGGAGCATATGCTATTCAAGGGCACGAGGCGCTTCCATGACAAGGTTGCAATTGCCGCACCCATCGAGCGCTGCGGAGGCCACGTGGAAGCCTGCACCATGGCTGAGAAAATGATATTTGGGGCAAGGGTGCTATCTGAAGATATTGAAACCGCGGCAATCGCCCTTAACGACCTTACGGTCCACGCGCTCAACCGTCAAAAAGACTTTGTAAAAGAGCGGGGAGTCATCTCCAAAGAATGGAAGGAGTACTTCTCTGACGCGGATGCCTATGCCGTAAAGCTGCTTCACGGCCACCTCTTTAAAAATCATCCGCTTGCCCACTCGATCATCGGAGAAAAAAAGACCATCAGGGCGCTCACGGTTGCCGACATCCGTAATTTTTATGACCGCTTCATCCGCACAGGACCCTTTACGCTTTTTGCTATCGGCGGGGCAAACACTTCACAAGTTATGCGCACTCTTGAAAAAGTTTTCGGCAAGCGGCGAGTTGCGCCTACTCTCCGAAAACCGTCTGCGCTATCTGCGGTGGCTCCTGCGCGCATCAAAGTCAACGATATGCCCTATCCACAGACTTTCGTCTTGCTTGGAACTCGCATGTTCCCCGCAAGAGACCGGAAGCGCAGTGTGGCCATGGATGTCCTTACCATTATGCTACAGGATGGCATATCTTCCCCCTTATTCATGGCCCTGCGTGAACCAAAAAGGGGAGCGGGACTTGCGTACAGCTTTAATTTCTCCTGTTGCGGTCATACGGAGGCAAGCCTTGCCGCCTTCGGCGTGATGACAAGCTATAAAGATGTCAATCGCGTCACACGGGTATTCCACGAAACCCTCGCAAAGGTCGTAACAGATGCCTCCAGATTCAAGGAGGTTAAAACTGCCATTGTAAAGAGCGGACAGCTCGAAGAATGGGAAGCGGGCGAAATACTTGATGCCGCATCATATGCCGTTGTCGAATGCGGTGAAGACCCCCGCCCCACAAGCGCATACTTCGATGATGTATCGCGGGTTACCATGGAAGATGTAGCGTTTTTAGCGAATGAGTATTTGATGCCGGAACATTTTACCACCGTTGTGGTAAGGGGGTCGGTCACATGAGCGAATTTCCGGAGAAAGGAGGAGTGTATGCATCGCGACACGATTGAAGAGGAAAAAATTTCCCACGCACTTGATTTCGCAAGTTGGTACTTTACGCTTTTTGTCGATATCCTGAGTGCCGATGTTTACACGATACAATATCGGAATCTGAAAAAGTCTCGGGTGGTCGCTGACAGAGTATGCGTGGGACAAACCGTTTTCGACACCCATGCCATTCTCATAGACCGCAGAAGGGGCGACGCAACCAGAACCCTCGTCCATGAACTCTGCCATGTGGTGCTAGAGCCTCTCGTTGAAGATTTTCATGAACTTATTACAGAGAATCGCGTGACCTACCTTGAAACCCTCTTATGGGAAGCATTTAGCGACCGGCAAAAAAGAGTTTTGCGCGCCTTTCTTCCCCTCGGACGCAGAAAATCAGAGATCAAAATAAGAAAGAAAAAGTCCAAGCGAGCCTAGATCACCTGCTCGCTTTTTTGTTTGAAAATGCGTATAATGATGACTGATGCATATTGAGATAAAAGATCGGCTGTATCTTCGCATCGGCAAAGCATCAGACGTTCAAAACCCGCGCGAGCGGGTGTTTTACCGAATTTTAGAGATGCTTCCCGGCGTGCTTGCGTGGGGAACTCTTTTGGGGGCCGTTCTTGCCTCTTGGTTTTGGCCGATGGGTGCGGCGATCTTTATTATTCTCTTCGACGTTTACTGGCTTTTAAAAACAATATTTTTTTCTCTACATCTCGTTTCCGCTTATCGAAGAATGAAAGAGAATCTTGCGACGGACTGGATGCAAAAACTCCACGTTCTGCGGCTTCCTTCATCGCGCCTACCAAGCCTTGGGGCATGGCGCGACGTATACCATCTTGTTATCCTCCCCTTTTATGATGAACCGGCGGAGCTTATCCGCTCATCCCTGGAGGCCCTGAGAACCTCCCGCTATCCTCTTGAAAGACTCATTGTGGTGCTTGCATCCGAGAATCGCGCGGGAGAGCTCGGCAAAAACATTGCCGTCCTTATGGAGCAGGAATTTGGAAAATCATTTTTTAAGTTTCTCATCACCGTGCATCCGGCAAACATCGCGGGAGAAATCGCCGGCAAGGGCTCAAATGAGGCCTGGGCGGGCAGAGAAGCACAAAAACTCATTGATGCACTACGCATTCCCCACGAACACGTGCTCGTCTCGGTGTTTGATAGCGACACGAGAGCGCATCCGGGATACTTTGGCTGTCTTACCTGGAACTTTCTTACGGCCCAAAATCCCCTGCGTTCAAGTTATCAGCCGGTGCCGGTATTCACGAACAACATCTGGGAGGCGCCTTTTTTCTCGCGCGTGGTTGCTTCCAGCTCAACATTCTGGCACATGATGAAACAGGAGAACGAAGAACGCCTAACGACATTTTCTTCTCATGCCATGAGCTTTGCGGCTATTGTGAAGATGGATTTTTGGCAAACGAATATTGTTTCGGAGGATTCGCGCGTGTTTTGGCAGGCACTGCTTGCTTTTGACGGTGATTATAGAGTCGTTCCGCTGCATTATCCGGTTGCAATGGACGCATGTCTTGCGCACACGCTTTGGCAGACCGCGCGCAACCAATACAAACAGCAACGGCGCTGGGGATGGGGCATAGAAAATGTACCGTACACGCTATTCGGGTTTTGGAAGAATCCTGCAATTGCCCTGCGGAAAAAAATCCGCTACGCGTTTATGCAGATCGAGGGATTTTGGTCGTGGAGCACGAACGCGATACTCCTTTTTGTTCTCGGCTGGCTTCCTCTGGCGCTCGGCGGCGAAGTATTCAATCGCACCGTGCTTTCCTATAACTTGCCACTCATTGCCCGCACGCTCATGTCGCTCGCGCTTGTGGGCATGTTCGTGTCTACCGCAATAAGCTTGCTGCTTCTGCCCAGACGCCCCGAGCGCTACGGAAAGAAAAAAACCGCTGCAATGGTCTTGCAATGGCTCTTCCTTCCGATCTCTGTTATGGTTCTGGGTGCCTTTCCGGGACTTGAAGCGCAAACACGCCTCATGCTTGGCCGTTATATGGGATTTTGGGTAACAGAGAAGGCGCGCAAGGCCTAGAATCATTTTATTCACCGTTGAGGGTAAGCGTGGATAAAATTTGATTATAGCGATCAACTGCCGACTGAAAAAGCTTTTCTCCCTCCACGTTGAGTCCGACCTCGTAGACGCCGCTCGTTATTTTTAGATAGCGATGCAGTCCCATATAGTTGATCTGACGGTTGTCCTCGCGCGCCTCCCAAAAAATTCTATCGTTCACCTGAACATACCGCATGCCCGAAACGACGCCGCTGTTTGCCGTGATATTTTCCTGCTCGTCCTTCCAGAACTCTTCCATAGAGGCATAGGGCTCTCTGCCCAGAGGTATTTTTTTTCTTGTGAGCGTAATAAGGGATTGCTTCCCTTCGGTCTCGTCGCGTGAGAGCGTCAGTATCGCAAAATCAGATTCCGCCTGTCCGCGAAGCGACACGCTCTCCGGATATTTCACAGAGAATCCTAGCTTTTCATTTAGGTATTCCTTCCACCCATCGGTGTTTACTTTCACTAAAATGCGTTCCTGCGGCGCATCCGACCCCGGGGACGCTGAAGGACCGGGGAAAGATCCTCCCGTTCTTTTGAAATACTGCTGGAGCAAAACTCCAAAAATAAGTATGGCTATCGCCGCAAGCCATGCCTTTTTCGCATTTGAAAATAAGTTGAGTCCGGATTGGATTTCTGACATGGGTTGATTGTGCTGGCCGTATGCCGCCTCTAAAGACTCTGCCCATTTGCAGCCCCGGCAGAAGATGGGAATTGATTGCGCCCGGTCTTTTTGGGTGCGCTCGGCCGATAAGTTGCGTCGGCATTTTATTCTTAAAAGATTCTAATGCGGCAGCCCATTCTTGTCCAGCCCCCATACAAATCTTATAGATCACGGATCTCCCACATATGAGTAACGATGTTCTTGACAAAAGTGATGTTCTGCGCGCGATAAACATATAATACCTCATCCGAGCTTATATTTTTCTTTTCCCACAAAGACGGGATTTTCGAGAGCTCCTCGTGCATGGCCGCAAGTCCTCCGCCAGCCTTGATCTGCCGAAGACTTTCCTCCCAACCTTGCCGGCGCGGAATCACGAAATACCTGCTCGCAAGCTCTGTATCGCCGCTCTTAAGCGCCTCAAGAAACATCACAAATGTTTCTTCGGGGGTAGGGCCGCCCTGCGCACCGTTTTCCGCAAGCTCCGCGCCGCTTGCCCCCGCTCCGACGGAAATAGATTTTTCGTTTTCTCCCCCCGCGGGCTGCTGCTCAACGCGATACTCTCTTTTCACCACAAGCACGATAAGCACAAGTATCCCCAGAGAACCGAATACAAGAATATGGAATGTGTTATGCCAGCGAGTGAGCATGTTTCTTATTATACGATAAGATGGGATGCTCTGCGATATTATATTAAACAAAATGACGAGTGTTAATTTTTTAGCTTACTTTAGCCATTTTTCTTGCTATTGACAAAAGGTTGTTTAACATGGTAGAATTTAAACACTGGTTCTTCACAAAAATGTCTAGACAAGGAGGAATGGCATGCCGAAATCAACGTCGGTTGAACTGGCAGACACCCGCGGTTTCGGTCCACAGGTGTGGGCCAAGCTCGGGGGTGTGAACGTCCCCGACTCACACGGATGCAGGGGTGGGGCTTTCGCTTCTTACATCGGATGCGAGGATGCTCGCGAAGACGAGGAAGTCGCGCGTGGCCTTGACCCTCTCCGACCGGGCTTTGTGCCCATGGAGGAGTTCGGGGAACACGAGAGCCTGTATTTTGAGAGTGCGGAGGAAAAGTGGAAGAAGGAGGATTGTTCCACAATCCGCATTCAGGGGGCTGCAAGCGCGGCAATCGCAAACGCCGCCCTGAAGTATCCCGAACTTCTGCCCACTATTTATGAACAGGCGGCGGAATTCGGGGGCAACGGGCAACGGCAAAACGAGATCCTCGCCCTCCTGGTCGAGGTAACGCGGAAAATCGTCGTTCAGAAAGGGGCGAGGGCTGTTATCCGAATCCTCTCCACCACATCCTTCGGCGAGCGGGAAATGTGCTATACCGCCCTCGAGCGGTTTGCCGGGCAGGAACTCGCCCGGCAGAGACATCCCCGTAACGGAAAGTTGGAGCGGGGGTTTGCCTGCGGTATCATGTCGGCGCTCGGCGTCGACATGCGCCACATACTACGCTAAAACCAAGGGAATCAACTCAACGGAGGCTCGCAACGCGAGCCTCCGTGAACTTTTTATAGCATGGTTTTTGTCCCGATTCCTTCTGGTTTTTCGCGGTTTATGATAAAATGGAAAGAATGGCGGATAAGCAGCATATCGAAAAATCGTATACGGAAGAAGGCCGGGATACCGGGTCGTTTTTCGTGCGTACCATGAAAAAAGACATTGAACGCCTGAGGCAGGGATTGCCGATTCACGAAAATACCGTGACCGGCAAAGTTCTGCCGCCGCAGCGATACGATACGCCGCAAAAACTTGCCACAACCGTGCAGGCGCATAGTCCCGTTGAACAGCCACCGAAAGAATCCGCCACGACCATCCCGGGAGTTGAGGCGGCAAGACCCCAAATAAACCCTGCCCCACAAGAAGAAGTGCGTGCCGCATCGCGCCAAATTCCGCCCATATCTCAAAGACCATTTCCATTGCAGGCGCCACCGTGGCAAGAGCGTCCGATAGAAACCATACAGCCCCAAGCGCGCCCCGCACAGCCCCAAGTTCCCCGAACGGGAAAGATGGAGATAGAAAAAACCCAAGCGATAGAACCGGCCCTTACGCTATTCCAACGCATATTCCCTACACGAAAACGCCTCGCCGTAGTTCTTTGTGTCACGCTGGCGCTGTTGACGCTGGGGATATATGCTCTTTTTGCCTATTTTGGAAAGCCCCTTCCGGGAACACGCTTTGTATTCTCCGACCCGACGCCCACGCCATTCTCCGTAAAAACGCCTTCTCCATCCCCGACAACTCCAGAGGTTGTAATAACGCCCACCTCAATATCAACGCCGACTCCTTCTCCATCTCCAGGGCCCCTGGCGCGCACTCCACATCTCCCTATAAGCCGCCTTGCGCTGGTCGATCTTCCGGAAAGTGCGACAAAGCTAGACCTTGCAGAACAGCTCACCGGCTTTGCAAATATCAGCCAAAATCCGGGAGACTTCACGCAAGTCATTGTCCGCCACGAATCAACCGAGACGCCCTTCGGAGCAAGTGAGTTGTTTCAATTCTTTGGCATCTCTGCGCCCGAAGGGTTTTTCGGCGAGCTTTCCCAAGACATTACGCTTTTCTTCTACGCGCCGCGAGAAACCGGAACACTTTCTATCGGCCATTCAGCTCCGGCGCATTTTGGCATACTTATACCCGTCAGGGGTTCCGTGAATATCTTTGAAGAAAAGCTGAAAACATGGGAAGCGACGCTCGGCGGAGACATCGCGCCATTTGCGTTTGGCAGAGAGTGGATGTTGGGCCAGAATCCGCTCTTTGAAAGTAATCTTTATCAGGGCACGCTCATACGCTACCAGAATTTTCCGGATCCTTACATTGCCGCCGACTATGCCGTCTTTGAAGGCTCGGATCCTCCCCTATTTATTTTCACCACGTCTCGGGAAAGCATATTTTCAGTTATTGGCGCGCTGAACTACCGGAATGAGTAAGGGCTTTGTCTGCGTTTCGGAGCGTCTTGTCGCGAACGAAACGCAGGAACAAAACCTTACCCCCACACTCATCCCGGCAAGACATTCTCGATGTATGTAGCTGGAAAGGCGAAGCCGCCTTCGGCTCTCGGCCCTATATATCGAAAAGCTCTCGTAGCCACATACACGAATGAGGGGCTTAAGTTTCAAATGGTTTTAGGCCCACTCAAGTTTGAACCAAGTAAGAGGGGACGGAGACCACAAGTGCCGGTTGCAACGATTTAAACCAAGAC
>JAUSGO010000029.1 GCA_030649025.1 bacterium
CAGGCGCACAGCTATTAGTTCCCTGACCGATAGTGCCCGAGGGGCAAAATTGCGCACTGGAGACGCAAACACCGGGACAAACTGCCGCTGAAGGAGATGGCGTAGGAGTTGGGGTTGGGGTAGGCGTGGGAGTGGGCGGAAGTGTAGGGGCGGGCGCACAACAGAGTTGAGGAATATCGGAACAGCATTGCCTTAGCCACAGAAATCCGCACCGATGACAGCTTTGTGCAGGCGCACAGCTATTAGTTCCCTGACCGATAGTGCCCGAGGGGCAAAATTGCGCACTGGAGACGCAAACACCGGGACAAACTGCCGCTGAAGGAGATGGCGTAGGAGTTGGGGTTGGGGTTGGAGCGCCATATACCTCAAACTCATATATCCATCCGTGCGTAATATCGCAGTTGTTGAACGTTAACCTCACTTTGCTGGAAATTACTGGGGCAAAGGTGTTTTCCGTGGGCGTTGACCAGCCCATCCACCATTTTCCGGAGGCATCTGCCGGGTACTTCAAATAGGCATGCCCATTGTCGGTGGAGAATATATCAACCCAGCTTGCGCCATCCCAGTGCTGTATCTTGTAGGTATTGGGGACTTGGTCAATCCCGTGATACCAGACCGTCACCGCCTGGAAGGCTTTGGGTTCGCCGAAGTTTATGGTCGCCTGTCTCCATCCGCAGGATGCAATATAGCTGGTCTTTCCCCCGGTAAAGGCGAGCCCTTTCTGCCAATCGGGGTAGGTCCGCGTCCCGTCAATTATCTCCCAAGGTTTTGTTCCTCCGCCCCATCCTTTGTCGGACTCCAAAGAATTGGGAAATCCCTTTCCGGATTTATTGAGCGCAATATCTTCTGCGGGGCTGTAGGCGCTCACTTCTGAAGTAGGCGTTGGGGTTGGGGTTATCGTAGGCGTGGGAGTCGGTTTCGGCGTGGGAGTGGGCGTGGGTGTTGGAGTTAGAGTTGGACGCGGAGTTGGAGTGGGTGCGATGACCGTAAGACCATTGATGGCGTCTCGCCTGGCGCAATTATTGCTACTGGTGTCCTTGGTAATGGCACAGTAGTTGGCGTAAGTACCGGAAACGGCTCCGGCACTACAATTAAAATTAGCTATCGTTGTGCCGGGAGAATATGAGACGAAAGAACAATTTCCAGAACCAACCATTAGATTAATAGAGTCGACATTCGCGCCATAATTGCATTTAACCGCGTAAGGTCCTCCAGCCGGGACAGAAGCCGGGAAAACAGAGCCGCTCACAAATGTAAGGTTAGTGCACACCGCCGGTGTAGGCGTGGGTGTTGGAGTAGGCGTAGGCGAAAGCGACGGCGAAGGAATGACAGTCGGACTCACGGGAAAATATTTCACCACTCCCAACGCCCGCGGTTCGGGAGGTCTGGAAGCATCAAAAACATTCTGCCAGCCAATCTCCGGAGCTTTCGTTTCGGCGCCGGTCATTTCCTCGATAATCATATAGTCGCCCGGTTTGCTTCCGGCAGGGAACACGAGTGGCACGCCGTTTGAAGTCACGTACGTTTGCCCTACCGTCAACGGATACGGTTCTATCTTGACGCCGAAGAACGCATTGAGTACCAGCGGTTGGCTGCTCGTACCGCTTTTAGCCGTATAGCGGTACGAAAACCGCATCGCTGATGTCGGCTTGGGAAGGGCTTGAACACAGGTGCCCTTGGTTTTGATGGTGACGAAAAAAGTCTCCCCACCGACTATCGCAGTCTTGCTGAATACGGCCGGCTCGTACGTCGTTTTGACATAATCGCCGGGACCGGACGCCGCCGACGAAAAACCGACCAGACCGAGACCTAGTAAGGCAAAGAAGCTTATGGCCATCGGCAATGTAAGTCCGGGACTCAAGGCGTATTTTTGTTTCATAAAATGATAATTACCTTTAAAATTTAATACTTAATAAGTGATACGGGTAAGAGCGCTTATCGTCATTGCTCCGTTTTCATAAAACAAATAACCCCGATTATGTCTTTGGGGTCTCTAGGGCCTCTCTTGTTTCTATATATTAATAATACAGGTTATCCTCCCTAAACACAAAGCACGGCGCAAGACAGGCCAGGCCAGCCCTCGCTTCAGCTCGGACAAGGGAATGTTGTATAAATTATGGAAACAAAAAAGCCCCGGCAAGGGGGAAACTCGGGGAAGGGAGTCTGACAGCGGTGGCTGGATTTGAGTCGGGGTCCCTGTTTTCTGCTCTTGAATACGGCGCTCAGCCGGTATGCCATGATGGGAAAGGAGGTCCATGGGAGTCAGTCTTTAGCATAGGGCAGCCGCACTCCCGGGTCTAGTACCGTAATCTTGCAATCGGCATAAGGTCCCTTTGCCGCCGATTTAAGAGATCGGCCGACCAGTCTCGGCCGGGTTAATATAAGAAAGCCTTACCGCCGATGTTTATTTTGTTTCGATGCCGGCCTTCCGTTTTTCCACGATGGGCAAGGTTATATAAAAAACAGTACCTCCGTTTTCTTCTGATTCAAACCAAATTTTGCCACCACATGCTTCAACGAACGATTTTGTAAGGGACAATCCTAAACCGGTGCCGTACGGCACTTCGGCCTTGGCATTACTCGCTCGGTAAAATTTTTCGAATATTTTCGATTGCTCGTTTTTCGGTATGCCGATTCCTTGATCTTTGACCGAATACTGCGCCTCGTCATTCACTAAGGACAGTAAAACGTGAATGACGCTTTTAGGCGGCGAATATCTCACAGCGTTTGATAGAAGATTCTGGACAACCTGCTTCACGGCTTCATGGTTCGTAATGACCTTTGGAAATATATCGGGATGTTTGCTTATTTCTACGCGTTGCGACTTGGCATTAATTTCTGGTCGAAGTAAGCGGACCACTTCCTGTGTAATCTCCAATAGATCGACGGGTGCGAGATTGAATTTGACCGCATCGCCTTCAGCACGAACAATTTTTAAAAGGAAATTCACCAGGTCGCTCATGTTGCTTGCGGCTTGTGCGATGGCCGCAATGGATTCTTGGTGCTCTGGTACGAATTTTTCTTTGTTGTCCAATAAAAGACTGGAATAACCACGCAGGGCTGCGATGGGTGTCTGTAATTGATGCGCCGCGATAGAAATGAATTCGTTCTTGGCCTTCTCTAGTTTCTCGATCTTCTCAACGGCTTTTTTGCGCCCTGTAGCATCGAGAGAAGAGAATAATACGCCAATCGTCTTGCCGCTGTTATTTTTCAAAGGCAAGATATAGCCCTGGCACCATTCATTCGCGGACGTACCGGGCGCATGTTTAAATTCCACTTCTCTCGCTTCTCCTTTGAATGCTGCCAGCATAGCCGCTTTAACCTCCTCTATAAATTCCGAATCGACGCTAGAAAGATAATCCCAGTCCCTAATTTCTTCGGCAGTTCTCAAGAAATGTTCCTCCGCGCCATGCTGATTGATAAATCGGAGGCGACCCGTTTCATCAAACAGCTTAATGCATATCGGGGTTTTATTTACGACATACGCGAGCTCATTCAAAAGTAGCCCGCCGGCTTTAGCTGCTGCATCAGTGCCGGCTTTTATAATGCGTGTTTCGTGTTTTCTCTTCATGATTTTTATTTTAACCTGGAGCAAGGGTCGGGTCATCGGGGAGAGATTACGTAGACCCTCCGGCCTAGCTCGACAACGCGCCGACTGGTGCTGGACGCTGATGGCTAGTACCCGTAAGTATGAGGCCGTTGAGGGCTTATTGGAAGGTCCAGGAGGCGTGTCTCACGGGGCTCTCAGGTCGGGGCTTGGTTATGCGATATGAGACACTTTGAGACACGGAACGGGCATGTATGGCGTGTCTCATTCTGGACATCTCAAGAGATTCGTCTCCTTTTATGAGGCAGCACACTGTCTCATTTCTGATTTTTCTTAGAGTACTGCCAGAGAGCTTTGTCTACCGTCCGGATCGAAAGGCTACTTTCCATTGCGATTGAGCGAATCTTGTCACAATACTTGGCCCAGAATCTGAAGTTGTAACTCTTCGGTAACTCCCAGCCGAGTGACCAAAGAGCTCGGAAATCGAGGATTGGATAGCGTTCGGGAAAGGCAAAATGCAATATAACTGACGCTACAGGAAAGGAAACGCCTTCCAGCGCGAGCAAAGCACCCAATCTTGCCTGCTCGGTTTTAGCCGAGAAGCTGAACGCAGTTATTTCCCTCACTGTTACATCATCGTTGCTTTTATAGCGCTTCTTCTGTCGCGGCGACTTCCAAATTCCGACTCTAACGAACTGATCCTTCGTGAGATACCTTTGTACAACCAAAATACTTTTCAACGCATCCTCTTCCGTTTTATCGCTGACCCTTGCATCGCTATCGTAGTGCGCTGCATAGGCAACGAGGTTTTCTTTCGTAAGTTCCATCATAAAATGAGGCAAGCGCGGTCCGAAGTGGACGCGAACCTACTTTATCTTACTAAGCACACGGATGTCCCGAGTCGTATGAGCTCGTAGCAATTCTCCCAAAGAAGTTTTGAAATTCAACATTCCTTTATTACCAAAATGCGGAATTTCATGAGCTAATTGCACTAGCGATCCCTTTTTTAGCACGTAATGCTTGTGCGTCCCGCTCGAGTCGATTCCGCGCTTTTTCATATGTTCCAAGTGCTCCTTTTTCACTTTTAAGGGCAGGCCGATAAGCATATTCTTTCTTGGTATATTGGTTTCTGTATATTCTACTTCGGCAATATGAGTGATTGCGCTTCGCTTATTCCCGTCGCGATGAGTGCGCAGGAATGCAACATAATGCGCATCAAGTGTACCGTTTTTTTGCACCGCGATGTATTTTTGTTTCGTCATTTCCCAGAAATGTTGGTTGGTGAAAATAACAAGAACATCGGCCATGCTTTTTATCTTCTGTTCCCGAATATATTTTTTATTGTACATCGAGTCTCCCATATATTCTGCGAATAATTTGGCTAATTCTTTTTGCTTAAACCGGCTGGCGAGTCGTAAAAGATCCTCCCACGAGAAGAAGAAAAACTCGTCTTCCCGCAGTTTCAGCCGCTTTCGTAAAAGGCGGATTTCCTTCGGACTCATGGGGTTCCTGCACACGTAGACGAGCCGCACAGCGTGGTAGTCCGCTCGTCTGCTCTCGAGTATTTTTCTGTATTTTTTTAATTGCCGGAAAATCGTATCTATTTTCGTTGCCACAATTTTAGATTCCAAAAAGATCAGATATTTTTCTGGCACGGTCATCTGGATATCGATGCGGCTTTTACCAGAATCGTAAGAAACCTGGGTTTCGATATCGGTGTGACGCATGTCTTTCAAGCTGGCAGATACGCGGATCGTTTTAAAAAAGGCGTCGAGTATCTTCGTGTCGTTTTTCAGAATGAAGCCGAAATTGGCGGAGAGTTGGTCTTCTTCCGCAGCAAACTTATTGACCAGCTTGAATATGTTGTCTACCAGCACTAGTTAACAATAGCTTTGTTCTGGCTACTCTGGCAAGCGATCCATGATTTCCTACAACTATGTAAACACGTAAGAGCAAATAACTCCCGGCCATGAAGACTTTCTATAACCGCGCAATCCACCGCTTAACGATTTGAGATGGTCTTTAACTTTGGTAACACGGAATAACGATTGACAACGAATAAATAATTTGCTAACCTTGGCTAAGTAAAATTTTTTTTGGCGCAGATTTTAGAAAAAGTTTGTGGTGTAAAAAGTAATCGGACAAGAAAGTGTAAGTGACGGTGACAATGGTAGTGATAGTAGTAGAGAAAACATAACTCGCAATGCAACTGAATAAGAAAGTGGTACCGCTAACGCAAGTTGGCGGCGTTGGGATATTTATATGACGAAAGTTATTCGTTAATTTGCATATTTATGCCTGCACGACGCATTAAAACTCTATATAAAGAACTTGGTCACCAGGCGCACCGCGAACACCGTTCGCGGCGTGGTCGTTCGCCTCGGTACCGGAAAAATAAATTCTGGCGAATTATCAGAATCGAACGGCAAAACATGCTTTACGAAAGCATGTTGCGTGATCATCAGTATAATTTCTTAACTAAGTAATATGCGAATCTTTACCGGGGAAGAAGCTAAAATTATTTGGGAAAATTCTCGCGAAATTACACCGGTTCGTAAACTACCATCTCCGCACTATTCAATCTTGCGGCCGGGATTGCAATCGAACTCTAAACTACCGTCCCCAGAGCGAATACAAAGCTCAAAAAGTGGAGATTTTGTGAAACTTATATTTTCGGAGCCCGACATCAGGGAGGCTCAATGGGTGCAATTAACCAATAAGGAATCTGGGATCCTTTGGTCAGGCTATGTTTTTGAAGATCCTATCGGATTCAAGAAATTGAAAATAAACACGCGGGTGGAATTCCACCCACTTGATATCGTTGATGTTCGATATAAACAAGATACAATTTGGTGAATTTTCTATGGTCGTAGAAATCAGCGGATTCGGGTTTGAGTTGTTTTTCGGAGGTGATCATATGCACCTAAGCTAAAAACAAAACTCCACGTCACCGGCCCATTGAATCTTAAGGTATTTATTTTCTGTTAAATGCGGCGAGTTTCTTGGAAAGAAAGAATGATGAAAAAATATCGGCGATGTATGTGGTGACAGGAAGCCGCCTTTGTCCATAGATCGAATCTTGCGCATACACTTTTGAGAGCTGATAGATCTGATTCATAAGCAAATTAGCATCCTGGTCTGATTTCAGAAGCTTGGTTTTCAGCGGCCGAGCAACAGTGCCCTGATAATCAGGTCTAATAGTTTGCAGGAGGCGGAAGGTGCCAAAGTCAAGACACTCTCCTTCCCCAAGGTCGAAAACGAAAGCCGAATTTGATTTTATGACCTCCATGATGGACACGCTCTTGTTCTGCCCTTTCAAAAGTTCGTAAACTTTCTCGGGATTTTCAAGTACCCTGCCATCTTTATGAATAACCAGGTTTTGAAACTCGTAATGTTTATTAATGATGTCGAGTTTCGCCTGGATTTCCTTGGTCAATTGCACCTCACTCATTTTTTCGTTAAGTCCGACAATCTTTAGAATCTTTCCCCTCCTAAATTCAGTCCCGTTTCCGTTAAAAAAGGTGCAACACAATCTGGAAAGCCGGCGCGCATGGTCATGGCCAAGGTCTATTCCAACAAAAACGGTCTTGGTATCTAAATTATGCACTTGCCAAATCTCCGAACCATTTTTTGCTAATATCTGACAAACAATGTTTGCCCATTTTTTTCCGTCACCCAGCTTATCGTAGTCAAATATTAAGAGATCCTCGCCTTCAATTATTTTTAAGATGCCTTCAAGCCACGCATTATCCGAATTGGGCTTAATAAGTAGGCAGTTGATTCCGCCAGCACCAATCTTGCCAGTGAATTTCTGAGTATCAATCTTTATTGTGATCTTAAATCCGCGGAAGGTCCAACGCAACTTTTCATAAACCCCAGGCACGACTTGCGCATCTTCTTCAAAATAATAGATATGGACCGCTGTAGGAATTTTTAGCCGCCTGATGCCGTTTTTCAAAATAAGGTTTGCTCCAAATAATTTGTTCTCTCCAAGTACATATTCAATCCTGTCGCAAGTACTTTTGGGCAAACCCCGGATAACAAAAGGCGCTATGGGGATTTGGCGCTTTACTATTTTGAGAAATCTTTCCGCTAAATTACTAATCTCATCTTTCGTTAACTTTGGCGGTATTTTGTTCGGATCTTCAAAGAACTTCGAGATTTCTAATAATATTAGAGTGTCCCGCGGGCGCAACTCAAAGCAAAAAGAGAGGCCGATGAAATGGTCGCCTTCTGGATAGGTAAATTTGCTTCCCCTGCCCTTTCGGACATAACCTTCTGGTTGGAGAAGTTTGGCAATCTCGTCTGCGATCCTGCCGACCTCCGATTGAAGCAGGGACTTATTCAATACAAATATCGTACTATCCATGTTATTCCTCTGCGCCTAGCACGCTTACTGCCTTAGCCAGATTATTTTTATTGATGGCTTTCAGAGTAGTGCCCGAAGAGTCTAGGCATTGTTTATACTTAGTATGACACCAATCTTCATTATCCGTGATAAACCGCTCGATTCCATGTGGAAATTCTTCAATTTTATGCGGATGAGGACCCAGTATAAGCCATTTTTTCTCGTATCGTTCATTTTGAATGAATGCTTTTGGACCAGCGTTTGTCATTTTCCCATAATCCGTTTCGATTATTTGGATATCTTTCTTCTCGATAACTATCCCTTGGGATGCCAGGGTTGTCATAATGACTTTAATGATATCATTATCATCGATGTCGCTATCCCCAAATACTCCTATTTTTAAACCGCGTCCCCTTTCTTTATATCCCTGCATTTCTTCCTTTGCTCGGATTGCCTCGGTTCGCCCTCTAATCGCCTGTTGCTTCTCGTGCTCAAGCACAGCAATAAGTTCTTGTTTGTCACTCGTATCTTTTCGTAATTGATTAATATAAGACTCTAGCCCAATAACCTTCTCTTCATAGCCGTGTATACTCATTTCATACTCATGTATTCTCTCCTCCCTTTTATCAATCGGCGATTCGAACGGTAAAGCATATAAAATGGCTGAAAAACTAAGTGCCGCTAAACCCTGTACAAAAAACGAGAATGAAAAAAGAGATATAATATCATAAAAAAAGTAGGTCGTACTAAGAATGGTAGCAATTAGGACAAATGACTTCTGGCCCCCGTAATACCAAGCCATTCCAACTACAAGCAGGATGAAGAAAATGTAGATCCATGTATTGGTAATGATCTTAGCTTTAATGTCCGACCAGAACTGGTACGGCTTAGAATATTTTTCGGGATTTAAAAGTCGATCTATTATTTTTGATGCCTCTAGTTTAGTAAGACTATTAACCTCACTTTCAGGTTGCTTCAACTCTTTGATTAATTTTGATTTTTGAGCAACGGTTGCGGGATCTTTTTGATAAAGAGTCTGATTAATGAAATTGGAAAAATTATCAAACCAGGGAGAATTTTGGCTAAACCGCAGAAAAAGATTCAGAGAAATAAGCACAGCAACGACGACCAATCCTGCTGACAAATATCTTCTGTCTTTATGCAATTTTTTATTTAATATCGTTGAATATCTATTCATATTGTTTATTATCCCGCATAAAGCAGCTGGTTCTAATTAGTGATGAAACAACTCGTCTCCCGCTATGTACTGCGAAAATGGGTTGCCTTTTTAGCATAAGGCTTGTCTCTTTGGAATGAAGTGATTTTTTTAAAGGTTTTCTAGTCATCCCGTTAATTAAACGACATAAAGCAGATTCCCGCAATTGTACTAGGCCGTGTTGCCGACTCTATTTCATGCACCCATTATTTTGGCGGACCTGACTCTATTTAGCGCCACCTGATATCCAAGGCCCCGGAGTCGTTGTACAGCTGAGCGCAGCGTTACCTTGCTAAAGAAGGGAAGGTCCAATTCCCTTGCCGAGTTATTTATGACTACGAAAATAACTTCATACTCGCCTTGAGCTAACTCTCTTCCTACTTCCGCAAGTTTGAAGCCATCCGGTAATAATCCATTGACCTTCCTGCGAAATTCCTCCTGTTTAAATAGCTCGCCCGAGGCGTATCCTTGCTGAAACAGGTGGCTTAGAGAGCTTGAGCCGCCATACCTTTTCACATGGACTATCTTCTTACTCTTCGTATAAATATCGCAGAATTCGAAACTACTGTACCCTCCGCCGTATCGAATTAACTCGCCGTCAAGCAGGACACGGTTGACGCGATCTTGGTCGCAAAAATGTCGGTTGTAACCTCTTTCGCCCTTGTTTTCCCCTCTCCCAGCGAATCTATCAACTATATAATCAGGAAAGTCGATGGCTGACGTGGGAACCGCATGATATGCTTCGTCAATTTTTTTCACAAAGTCCTGATCGACTTTATACCAACCTTTATTTGTTAAAATAAATTTATTGCCCCCATGATCAATTTCCGCATATAGACACTGAAATGCAGACCACTCCAAACTTGCAGCCTCGTTACTTGTTCTTAGGCACGTTATTTGTCGCTGTTTCAGGAGATCAGTAGATATTGAAGCCGGGTCACTAACGGTATTAAAAAATTCTGCGAGGGAAAGATCGTGAAATATCAAAGCATTATCACGTCGGCTATACTTGAACCCAGATACGTCTGCCCATTCTATTATTTCTGGCACTGCCAGCCAAATATTGTCTGTCTCGCCGCCACGCATTTTTTGAATCAAGACTTCGTCAAGTTCCTCTTTTTGCATTTTATCATCAATCTCATTGACCTGATCCACCCAGGAGAAATTTTCTCGGTAGTCCGTTGATGCCGATTTTGTCAGGCATTCTGCAAGGAGCGGCTTGATGCTTTCCAGGGTACAAGGAATGGATATTGATAATACATCACTACCGGATACAGTTTCTCCGAGCATAGTATAGCCAGTTTTTGGCGTACCCGTAACCGCCTGGATCAAGTCTTCGTCAAAATTAAGTCCAAAATCCCTTGGCGCTCCACTTCGACTCAATTGGTCTCTCGAATGCATCGGGACAGATCCGATGGATACTTTATCAATACTGCGCAGCGATTCGTGGTTGACTGTATTCAGTATGACTTTTAACCCAAATCTGGATTCGCATACACCCTCCTTTATTAAGTACCTACCATAACCAAAGGTAAGCGCAAATGATCTGCCCCCTTGTTTAATAAGTAAAACAGCGCGGGTGCTAGCGTTAAAAAGTTTTCGCAACTCATCTCCCTGTAGACGTGAAGAGAACAGAGACAGCCATCCAGGCGAAGATGTGTGCGAGACACTATAAAATAGGGTTCCAACTCCTTCAATGTTTTTATGATGGAGAGAGCGAGGAGTTTTAAAAATACTTTCGGGATCGCCGAAGCCATCTTTCAGGAGAAAGATTTTTAGATTATAAATTGAATCTGTGGGTTGTCGGCGGCGAGGCATTTTATAAAATTTACCGAGATGGATATTTTTACTTCCAAGCGGAGCTGCTTTTGCGAGGCTGGCATGAAAGTTCAAATTACCACAAACCTTCATAAATTCAAAGCTCCCAGGGAAGAGAGCCCTACCTAGGAACTTTATAAATATTCCGCCTTTTCTGTATATTTATCTTACCTCCAAAACCTTCATCGGTTCTCCGCCATCACATATGGGCAAAGTAGGATTGGGGACAACCTTAATGGATAAGCCTCCGGAAAGTTGATATAATGGTACTAGAGCATATGCTGGCTACCCAAACCAAAACCCTTGTTGATCTTGATCGCCTCAAACCCTCCCCAGAGTGGGCTTTTGCCAATAGTGGAAGATCTGAGACAAATTATATTACACATGGATATCACCGATATCCAGCAAAATTCATTCCCAATATTGTAAAAAAGTTGATCGAAGATTATACAGAACCGGGTGATGTTGTTGTGGACCCTTTTGGCGGATGTGGGACGACTCTTGTAGAGGCCAAGATTAGTGGCCGAAAAAGTTACGGCTTCGACATTAATCCAGTGGCAAAGCTTATATCCCAAGTAAAAATTACTCCGATTTATCCCAAGACCCTTGAAAATAGTTTGAAGAAATTTGAACGGTATATTCAGCTCAGGCCTGCGGAATTCTCTATAACTAATGAGCGTTTATATCACTGGTTCAGCAAGACAACGATAGAAGAACTCAACGTAATATACTCGGCGATTAAGTCTCTGAAAGATTATAACGTAAGGAGATTTTATCTGTGTGCATTCTCGCACATTCTCAAGAACTGCTCCCACTGGCTCATGAAGAGCATTAAACCCCAGGTGGATCCAGAAAAAATTCCTCCCAAACCCATAGATGTTTTTAGGAAACATTTGCAGTTCATGATAAAACGGAATAACTCCTTTTTTTTCCTACTGAAAGAAGCTGGCCGTTTAGACACTCCTGCCAAAATGCGTATAGCAGACTCCACAAAAAGACTGCCCCTCCAAGACCATGGCATTGATTTGATCATTACATCGCCGCCCTATGTAACATCGTATGAATATGCTGATCTTCACCAGCTGTCACTTCTTTGGTTCGGTAATGACAAACATTTCTTCAAAAAATGGGGTCGCCATATAAAAGATTATAACGGATTCCGCAAGAAGTTCATCGGATCAAGTATTCGTAAAATTAGAAGGGACGGGGATCTCAATAGTGATATTGGAGACGGGATTGTTAAAAAACTTTTCCAACGAGATTTCAGTGTTGCAAAAGGAGTGACACACTATTTTCTTGATATGAATAAATCATTTAATGAGATGTTCCGCATATTAAAAAGAGGCGGAAGGGCTTGTGTCATTATTGGAGACACCAACTTATGCGGTATCGAAATCAGTAATTCAGAAGTTGCTACAGAGCAAATGCAAAATATTGGTTTTCGGCCCTTAGAATTTATTAAGCGGGAAATTACCAATAAAATGATCACTCCTTGGCGCGATCCTAAAAGCGGGCATTTTACATCACACTCAAACCCGGGTAAGAAACGAGTTTACCAATTTGAATACATCCTAGTTATGGAGAAGGTCTAACGAAGAAACTTCTTAATGTTCTGAATTATAATTTTAGACGCAGCCCGCATTCCTCGCTCAAATATCTCGTCCTTTTGGTCGGGATATTTATTTTCTCCGCTCCCGGCTGTAACATCCAGATTTCTGAACTCGAGGAACATCCAAATGGAATTGATGTAAACTTGCTTAATCAAGAGATCTCTTGCGGCTTCCCTGTCTGCAACAGCTATTTTCTTTAACTCGTCAAATGGTCGCGAATCGAGATTTATCTTTATGCTTTTCAGTTCCCGCCAGGATGGAATGCGTGATACGCAATTTTCATCCCACGCAGGAGTATCGTTATTCCACTCACCACGCTCCACTGTAAGGATTTTTGGCAAATTGAGAGACGGATCTCCCTCGGGGGGTACAATCTTCGCAGGTATATTGATTTCAAAGGTATGACCAGCTTCATCGCTAACCTTGAATTTTATGGGATCGACCTCTCTGATTTGATCCTCAAGGAATCTCGCTTTTATTGTTAAAATTCCGTCCTTTAATTTTGGCTTACTAAATTCAAGGTCTTTACGGACTTCTAGCTCAATCCTGCCAGGTGATTTTTCACGATCAAAATATTCATTCTCAACATCCGTGGCCAAATTCATCTTACGTGTTTCGCCTAACGGAATTTCAATAATCTCTTTTTCGGGAGTAAAAAATGAGGGAAATTTACTTCCGACATATGGTACCTTTTCTTTAAGAGAAAAGGTGACCGCACGACTAAATGCAATACCTTTTGACGGTACTCTCAAATGAAATAAAACTGCTTCTTCTTCGGGCGCAGTAACCCTTGTTGCAGAATCTATCCGGAAAGTAATCTTCCCCCTTTTGTAAGAAGAAAAAGTCACTTGAAATTTTTCTGCATTCTCCCAATCATACTCGCCACGATCATCTATCCTCTCAAAGAGTCTTTCGTCTGCACCAGTTTCAAATGTGACCTTGCCGAATGAACCCTCGCAAACTTCTCGGGGATCCGGCCCTAGAAGTTCAAACTTTTCCGGGAGGTATGTGCCCTCATATGGAGCGGTGTCCTCTGGGCCCTTTTCTTCTTTGGTCGGTAGGTCATTACCGAGATCAAATAACTCTCTCAGCTCCGGCTGCTTCTCGATATCTTTCATCAGCTGCTTTCTCAAAACCTCATCCTTGAATGAGTTTTCCGAGCTGAAAGCGAGACGAGCATACTCTTTGTCAATTTCCTTAAATGTTTCATTGCCCAAGAACATCTTTAATCTTTCAAGTGCCAACTTGGTTGTTTCATTATTCTTGAACTTTTCACGCCCCGAATGAAGCATTTGGGCAATTGGCGGATTTATATTGGATATATCTACAAACGCAAAAAGATAAGGCGAAAGATCTACCAAATCACACTCATTCCGTAACCACGACACATTTTCTGTATGTAATACCAGGCCATCCTTGATAAAAAATATTTTCTCCTGCTGCTCGAGATAGGAGCTGAGATTCTCCTCGACCTGCACCTTATGCTTCAGAACGAATACTTCAATCTCCCGCTTTCCAATCTCGCCGAGATCAACGGGTAATCTTTGGGGATATCCATCGCGCAGAATCGTTTTTTTTCTCAAAAGTTTTTCTCGTAGACCAAATATTGTATATTCAATGCCGCCCCCATAGTCTCTCAGCTCCTTCATATAAATTGGTAGCGGCGCATCGGGTAGTTTCTTCTCAATGAATTCGTTTAAACCCCTGAAAACAATATTGCCACGCTGTGGTAGCTGATAATCAAAAAGTTTTACAAGACAACCCTCGGTAAATACGTAATCATCAATCTTAATGGGTTCGTCCTGAGGGAACGAAAATATCTCTTTGGTATCTTTTTCTGCAAAATATTCATACGTGAATTTGCGCGCCCCATGATCAAACCTTTTTCTAACAAGCGAGAATCCATAATGGTTATAGTTACTCGCCCTTTCCCTGTCCTTTATCGTGTCAGGCCGTCTGCATAGAATCAGTTGAAGATAATTGTAATCATAGGAAGCCGGCTTCCCTGCATATCCAAGCGGACTCGAGCCCCCTTGATTATAGGTGCCGTATACAAAGGGTATATTTTCTTTATTATTCTCACTCAAGCTGAGAATAGTTTTTTTAATCATATTCGGCTGCTGTCCCTCACCCTTGTCAATGATTGTGATCGTTGGGCGATCCTTTTTCCCTTCAGCTGTTAACCTGAGCCACTCTTTTCCAAACTCAGATCGCTTTTCTCGTAATTTTTCTTTACCCCCAAAGAACTTTTCGATGGCTTCTGTCATGGATTGTGGCGCTTTTGTTTTATCCCGTGGGTCTATGCCTTCCTCATAGCACCGACGCATAAGGATGGCATCTATCGAATTAGTAATTTTCTCCATTAGCGCGTTGTCGGGTTCATGCATCTGGCCCTCTACGATGCCAACATTGTTAGTGCGTCCTCCATAGGGCAACCATTCCCACTGGGTTGCGAGTGGGTCGTGTGCCAAAACCTGCTCAACCTCATCAGAAGTTTTACACGCTAAAAGCCCGAGTAATAATGTCTTGCTTTGTTTATAATTCATGGATTTGAAAACTGAAATTTAATAGCATTTATCATTTTATTAATCTTTTCAACCACTCGCTATACTTATCCTTAGAAAGAATTAAAGCTTGAACTCAACTTCTTCTCTAGCCTCCCCCCTAAAACGTGCTTCGGCCTTGGCGATTGCGTCTTTCATGGCGCTAAAAACCCTCCTAGTTTGTTCAGGAGTGTAATCATAGAGTCCTTTATTGGACAAGTTCGATAAGACCCTGATGTTGTTTAAAACGCGCCTAGTGCGCTTTTCAGCTAACCTCTTAAATCTTTCCGAGCGATTTTCTGTATTCTTTGTCATAGTATTTAGTAAATAATAATTTAAATACTATGGTGGAGTATATCACGGGTAATACTGGTGTCAATAGGGGTGGGTGGGCTGAAAGGGGTGGGGCTAAATCAGCAATTTACCTACTTAGAATAGTCGTTTTTGGTAACTTTTCCCACGCAAATCTGTCAACACATACATCTCTTATAAAGACTTGCTTACTTATCGTGCTTGGGCGTCTGTCGGTTGAGAGTCGATTGCGGGCTGCTTGAAATCTACAGCAAGACCAGCTCCATGTAGCTCAAAATGAACATCTAGTGTTTTTAAATCCGCTTCTTTGGGAACGATCGCAGTAACATAGCCCCGCGCCGTCTCGCCCGGATTCAACCGTTCGAAATCTAAGCCCGGATCCTTTCCAACTGAACCAGCGCGATAATGGAATCTTGCCGCATCGACCAGTGCAAACCTGCCAACGTCTTCTCCAAATACCTTCTCAGAAACATTTTCAAATTTCACCAGTACGGCTACAAACTTTTGACCGCTTCCGGGTTGAAAGAACGGGCTGTTGCTGACATATTCCTCCGGCGAGGAGATGATAATATAAACTTTTCCTATTGCAAATTGCTCTGCCCGCCCGGAGCTGACAAGCTCGACCCTCTCACCGTAGAACGCCGTAGGCATTGTGCTGCTTACTGGCGTAGTCACCGGAACCGTTGCAGCGTATTTTTGCAAAGGCAATGATGTGGGCACTGAAGGCGACTCACTCTCCAAAAATACTGTTATACCCACAAAAATTACGAGACCAATTGCGAATAATATTAGGACGCCTTTTATTGTTGCGTTGATCACTGGTGGAACTGATGCGGGTGGAATTGGATTATCGGTCATATGTAATAATATTGATAATATGTGGCTATCTAAACACAAAACTCCACGCTGACCTGAGCCTTGCGGCTCCATACCCTTTCGGGCATGACCTCTCATCGAAGTTGGCCAAACGTGGAGTTTGGTATCGATGAGAGGATTCTTTGTGCCATGCCCTCCGGTTTCCCGATGGGTTTAGGCAATTAAGTTGTTAAGGATATTGTAGCACAGAAACGGCCTTCTCTCATCCCTTAGCTCGCTTTTTGAAATCCGCGAAGCGAGTTGGGGATAACTCTCCGGCGGATTCTTCTGGAGTTTTATAGAGTCGCATAGACTTTTTTCTCAAAAGTGTTTTTGTTGTGCGATTTTCTAAAAAACCAGTCCGGACGCTTGTTGAGGCCGCGCAACACCCGTTGACGCTCTTCGTCACGGTGTTATACTGGTAGTAGAAGTATCTTGCAAACCGGTAAAAATTGGGCACAAGTTCCGCGCCACTAAGGCGTGCGTTTGTCGATAAATTTAAGTGTGCGGACCTGTGCGTTTGGGAAAGTGCTGAATTGCCAGCGCAGCAAGTATGCCAAAGCGCTGACGAGACAGAAAAACTCCAGACAGTAAAGACGATGCATAGTCATCGGCTCTGCTGTTTGGATTTTTTCAAATGCCGAGACGATGTGTCTCGGTTTTTGGTTTGCGGGCGCATTACTATTAACTTTTTCGTTATGCAAAACGAAACACTTCGGAGCGACGATGGAGGGCGGCTGGCCGTCAAATACGTGCCAATCGATTCCCTGCGTCCCGCTCCGTATAACCCGCGCAAGTGGGATGAGACGGCAGCCGCACAACTGCGAGAAAGCATTACGCGATTCGGGATGGTCGACCCACTGATCGTAAATGCCGCACTTGGACGCGAGAATATCATTATCGGCGGACATTTCCGTTGGGAGACGGCAAAGAAGATGGGCATTACCGAGGTACCCGTCGTCTTCGTGAAAATATCCGACCCGGAAAAAGAAAAGGAGCTCAATCTCCGGCTTAACCGTAACACCGGTGAATTCGACTGGAATTTGCTTGCGGAGTTTGACGAGTCGTTCCTTGCGGGTATTGGTTTCAGTTCAGAGGAACTTGATGAGGTTTTTGGCATTGATGAGAACCCGGAGGTGTTTGACCTTGAGAAGGAACTCCGGAAACTCGACATCGCGCAGATCGAAATACGGAAAGGCGCTGTGTGGCAGCTCGGCGATCACCGCCTCATGTGCGGCGACAGCACCATCGAAGCGGACGTACTTAAGCTTATGAACGGTGAGAAAGCCGATATGTGCTTTACTGACCAGCCATATCTGCTTGATTATCTGCATGGTAAAAAGCGCCACGGCAAAGCCACGACCGGCTTTGGCCTGAAGCGCGACCGTCGATACCTGGAAACAGAATCCCTGCCGGACAACTTTGTAGAGTTATGGATGACGAACGTCGCAAAAGTGCAGAAGCCGGACTTTTCCATTATTGCCTACGAGCATCCAAAGAATCTGCGGGCACTGTGGAATGAGTTGGAAAAGCATTGGAAGTATCGGGGCACCATATTCTGGCATCTTCCTAATCGAACGCAGGGCTTCGCGGCGAAGTATAAGTTCTTCAATAAGGGCGACATCGCCATTGTAGGTACTGGCGGGAACGTGGAACTGAATGACGAGCCGGAAGAGGATGAATTGTTGCAGAACGAATACGAGGCGGCTTTATATGCAACCTCGGGGAAACCGCACTGGGAGAGTTATGAAAAAGGCAAAAAGATATGTCCGACGGATTTCATAGAATTCAAAGCCGCGGACGAGAAAAGTTCAGGCCAAGGAATAATCTTCGGCACGAAGCCCATAGAAATTCTCGTTCCGTACATGAAGGTTTTAACCGTGCGCGGAGACATTGTGATCGAACCGTTCGGGGGAAGCGGGTCGACATTGATCGCTGCGGAAAAACTGAAACGGCGGTGTTACCTCATGGAAAAGTCGCCCGTCTATGCTGAGGTTATTAGAAAACGCTGGGAAAAATTAACCGGGTTAAAAGCCCACAAGATCCATGGAAACAAGTGACAAGACCGTGCCGGAAGTACGGCAAGATAAAAACAAAGAACACATGCTCGATAAGCTCCGTAAGCTTCCCATTATTGAAGCGGCATGCAGGGAGGTGGGCATAGGCCGAGCGTCTTACTACCGCTACCGTAAGGATGACCCGGAGTTCGCAAAAGCGGCGGACGATGCCATAGCGCACGGGGAAGATTTCATCTCCGATATGTCCGAAACACAGCTCATTGCGCTCATCAAGGACCGCAACATCCCGGCAATTTCCATGTGGTTACGGGCGCATCGGGCAAAATACAGCACGAAGGTGGAAATAAGCGGAAGCGTAAAAAGCATTAACGAATCCTTAACCCCGGAACAGGAATCCGCTGTGCAAGCTGCGCTGAAATTGGCGTCGCTTGCGGGCATGGATCCCGAGCCGGAAAAAAATCATGAAAGCGTTAACCCAAAACCCGAGGGTGATGAATTGGTTTAAGAAAGACGGCATGGTGCGCCGCGCCATCGCGCGTATGAGCCATGTCTGGTTCTTCTACACGTATATCGCCATTCCAGAGATGTACGAGATAGCTCCGTTCCAGAAGGAGATGTTCAACCTGACACAGGACGATCGCATCAAGAATGCGGCGGTGATCGCCTTCCGCAACTCCGGCAAGAGCACCATCATGACCACATCATTTCCGCTATGGGCGGTCATGGGTCGACCGCAAAAGAAGTTCGTGGTCATTCTCGCCCAAACCCGCACTCAGGCGCGGCAGCACCTAGCGAACATTCGCCAGCAACTGGAAGGTAATGAACTCTTGAAAAAGGACCTGGGACCTTTTCAGGAAGAAAAGGATGAATGGGGTGCATTCGCGCTCAACCTTACCCGTTATGGCGCACGTATCATGGCGGCTTCGAGCGAGCAATCCATACGCGGACTCCGGCACGGCCATTACCGGCCGGATCTTGTCGTTATAGACGATTGCGAAGATCTTGCCTCGGTGAAAACCCGCGAAGGACGGGACAAGATACACCAGTGGATTATTGGCGACATCTTACCCGTCGGAGATCGAAATACCAAGTTCATTTTCGTCGGGAACTTGTTACATGAAGATTCCGCTCTCATGCGCATCAAAAACGCCATTGTGAACGGTTCCATGAACGGCATTTGCAAGATGTATCCGTTGGTGGATGACGACGAGCATATTGCCTGGCCGGGCAAATTCCCGTCGGAGAAAGAAATAGACGAATTGCGGCGGACCGTTGGCGACCAGAACGCCTGGCTGCGCGAATTCATGTTGAAGATCATTCCGGACCAAGGCCGCGTGGTGTATCAGGAATGGATACACTATTACGACAACTTGCCGCCTCTTATTGGCACGAACTTTCGGGAAACCGTGATCGGGGTTGATCTGGCTGTCACCGAAAAAGAGTCCGCTGATTATACGGCTCTCGTTACAGCAAGGGTACATGGTTACGGCGCGGACATGCGTCTTTACTTGGAGCCGTTCCCGGTAAACGAACGCATGGAGTTCCCCGATGTGGTGGACAGGATTATACAACTCTATAACGAAGCGCCTAAGCCCTGTCGGGTTCTCGTCGAACAGGCCGGCACTCAGCGGTCGCTTCCTCAGATGCTGGCGCGTCTTGGGGTTCAAGCCGAGGAAGTTTCAATCGCTGGCAAAGACAAGCGTGCGCGGCTGGCAGGCATCACGAGCCTCATTAAGACAGCCAAGATCCTATTCGCCAGAAAGGGCCATGAGAGGCTTATCGAAGAGATGACTGGCTTCGGCGTGGAGAAACACGACGATCTGGCGGATGCGTTGGTGGTAAACGCGCTGAACCTATGGGGACGGATCGAAGCACAACCGGCATTTGCGGTTCTAAGCGGCGTGGCTTCGATGTTTGATCCGAAAAAGAACTATGCCGCAAAGAAAGAAACTGCAGACGAGGAGAATGAGCGCGCGCATCACGAGCATGAACTACGGCTGTATCGAGAAGCAAATGAACAACGCATGAACAGTTATTGAGGCATTTTGGGGGTCTTTTGGGGTCTGGACTTCCTTGGGGCTTTGCGTCATTCCTTGTCCTTGGAGAATAACCATTAACTTCAAGGCTATGGACAAAGCACAACCCATGACGCGTAGTATTGCTGGTGTTCTAGAGGGGTCTCGCGGGTCGAACGAGGCCCCTCCGCCGCTCATCCGTTACTGCCTCTATGCGCGGAAGAGCTCCGACGAGAGCAGCGAGAGGCAGGTTATGAGCATCGACAGTCAGGTAAAGGAAATGTTGGAACTCGCGCAACGAGACGGCCTTTCTATCGTTGAAATAAAACGGGAGGCGCATTCGGCCAAGAACGCCGGAGAGCGCTCCGTGTTCAACGAGATGATAAGAGAGATACGCGCAGGGAAATTTAATGGGGTGGTAACGTGGGCCCCGGATCGCCTCGCTAGGAACTCTTTAGATTTTTCGCAGATCATCGATCTTCTCGACAATAAACTCTTGATTGAGGTGCGCACGCACACGCAGCGGTTCACGAACAATCCAAACGAGAAATTCATGCTGATGATCGTGGGGGCGCAGGGTAAGCTGGAGAACGACCAAAAGGGCCTGAATGTAAAACGGGGCCTTCGCGCCAAGTGCGAGATGGGACTATGGCCAGCTCCTGCGATGACCGGCTACCTCAATGAGATGCGAACCGACCGAAAAGGCTATGTAATTATAGACCCCGTGCGCGGGCCTATCGTGACGCAAATGTTTGAGAAGGTTGGTAACGATGGCTGGAGCGGTAGAAAGGTGTACCGCTGGCTGCATGAAATCGGATTCAAAACGGTAAACAATGGGACGATCTGGCTAAGTTCGGTACAGAAGATACTCCGGACCAGTTTCTACATGGGCGAATTCCAATACCCTGCTGGTACGGGCAAATGGTATGTGGGCAAGCATGAACCGCTGACATCCAAAGAGATATTCCAGCGGGCACAGGAGGTTATGAAGCGCGAGAGCGAGTTCCGATACATGTCTAAGGACTTTGCCTTCACGCGGCTCATGAAATGCGGGCTTTGCGGAGCGGGCATAACCGCCCAAGAAAAACACAAGCAACTCAAAAACGGCGGTACGGCAACCTACATCTACTACGGCTGCACGAGAACCAAGAACCTGGACTGCCCAATCGCCTACCTGAGAGAAGAAGATCTGATCGTGCAGCTTATGGCGCTTATAGACAACATGAGCATGGATGCGCTAGGCCTTCGCAAGAATCTGCGGGAAGATATCGAACGGCATAACAAATTCCAAGCGATGCTTGGTGCGGAGGCGCAAAAAATCCACCTTCGGGATGTGGATCTAAAAAACTACGCAAAGCACGTATTGAACACCGGCACCACACAAGAAAAACGAGATGTCCTCGCACACCTCAAAGATCGACTAATCCTGAAGGATCGAAGGATTGCGCTGGAATAAACAATCGTTGCGTTGCGTCTCGGGAACTCAAAGTTCTCGAGGTTTTATTTGGCACGAAGATAGCTTCAAAAAATCAACAGCCTCGGTATATAAACCGCCTAACCCGCTAAATTTACTTGCCAGCTTTTCGCCTCTAATATTTTCGTAAAAAGCAATCATCCAATTCTTTGGCTCGTTCCGTAGTAGACTCTGCGGGATACACGCAACCCTCCGAAGCACATCTTCTTTAGAGTCGAAGCGGTCCATAAAGCGTTCGTTCAAATTAATGTTTCCTTCTTGCCCAGAAGCTAGTCCAAGTTTAATATCAGAATTCTTCGTTAACACAAAAATGCTTGTCCCGCTCGCATTCATGTAGTGTTTGAGAAAAAATATGTTCTTGGCCGGCCCGCCACCAGCGTTCCGGATTTTAACCTCGGTGGCATCTTCGTTGCCGCCGGTTATTATCAGGAATGGCTGGGCGTTTTCATATTCAAAATCTGCCGTCTGCTTATTAATTTTATTTGCTTCGAGGGCATTTTGGATTGTCTGTCGAGAAACAAAGGTGGATATGCTGATCGTCAGAATGCCAAAAACAATGGAACTGATCCCAACGTAAAGCGAAGTATTGTTCTTGAGACCAAACCAGGCTCTCTGATAGAAGGGAGCGAAGACCGTCAATCCTTTTTCTGTCGCTCTGTAGAAATTAATCGAATAGGAGTGGTCATGACCTAGTTGATCCTGGGGCACCTCTTCCAGATAACCTCTAGCAACCAAATTCTCAACCGCACGTCTGTCGTGCTGAGCGATTCCATTGATCAAGTCTGCTGGAGAAAATAGTCCTTGAGGACGATCAACCACAACAGCTTTCAAGATATCTCTTTCCTTTTTGGTCATAGACATTCTATCATCTTTCATTTTCCCACTTTTTTATTGATTCCCAAAAATACCCGGATCCCAAACCGCGTTCTGCTAGTGTACCAATTCTACCATTGAATTTGTCTGCAAAAACCTCGAGCTTTTCATCCATCGCCTCTTCGATAAACTTTTTGAAGTCTTCCCTGTTTTTTATCCTCTCGATAAACTTTGAAATACGATTTGCATAAAATCTGCCAAAGTTTGGATATGCCCATGGTTTTTTCCCTTCGGCCTCCTCCTCAGCAACCGCCTTAAGACAAAACAGCATGTTAAACTGACAAGCCAGACTAAGAAATTCATCTGTATCCACAGCAATGAACTTCTTAATAAGGTCATTCTTCGCGAAGTCTTCCTTCAATCGATTAAACATTTTTTCCGCACCATGGACAACTTCGGGCGCAAAAATAGCCCCGCTTTCCCAAACTCTAAAATAATAAAGACGCCCATTATGGTCGCGCTCAACTTTATAATTTAGTAGCAAGTGTATAGCCGCGCCACTTAATTTGAGTAGCGCATGAATTGCTAAATAATAATATGCGTTATGAACTGAAGCCGATGGGACAGAGAGAATAACGGTGTATCCGTCTTTTCTATCGGCGAATGAAATTATGGGCCCAAACTTGTCTAATACCCTGCGCAGGATGTTTATTTTCTCATGTTTAATAGCAAGTAAGCCGACGGAAATAATCGGATTCATCGCCAACTCCATTTCCTCCAATATTCCCACTGCCTGTTCTGGGGAGGCTGCCTTGGCATGGGCTTCATCCCATACTTTTTTAATGTGTTGAGTTTCAGCGTCTAGGAAATCGTCAACTTCAACTGACTTATTGGAGGAAATCAACTTTTCAATACCTTCGACGGCGGAAACTCTACCGACAGAGATGACTTTATCTGATATGTCCTCATAAATCATACTTACTTCATTGCTTCCGACATCTTCCTTTCCTTTTGTGCTTTTCTTAACTAATTCCCATAGGTTTTCGCAGTTGTTTAAAATTCCGGAAACAACTTGCGAAAGAATATCAGCATCTCCCTCAGCTTTTCTTTTATAGTTATACAGGTGCGACTGAATGGCCCACGCATCCTGTAAAACAGTTCGTAGTTGAATTTCGCAAAAAAGAATTTCTTTCCGGCCATTGATTACAAAGTCTTTTTTGATAATATAATGTATGCCTCTGTAGCCGCTCTTGCCAGAACGCGGTTGTCTATCAATATCCGAATACTTTTTTGCCAATTCTTCATTTAGTATGGCATCAAATCGATCGGTATCGCTGATACAATGGCAAATAACCCGAGCACCAACAATGTCCTGTAAATCGGTAAGTCTTGCAAACTTTCCATTAGAGCTTGTGATTTTATGTTCTATCGAGGGAGCGCTTTTTACTCGCCAGTCAATATCATAAATATCGACAGTTGTTTTGTGTTGTTCGCGAAGCTCCAATAACAACGCAAGTACCTCGTCTTTAAAGGAGTTATAATACGGTTCATAAACTTGTAGTTCGTCTTCTGCGCTCATAATATTTGACACTACCACTACATAAAAAATCGCGCAATCACAAAACCGCCGAAGAATCGGCGGTTTTGCGGTTCCTCTCCGAAGCTGCGGGCACGAAGCGCGTCCTTGACGGATCGCGCCTCATGACGCAACCACCCACTACGGTCGGGTGAACTGAGTGGCTGCGGGGGAAGGATTCGAACCTTCGTTCACGGCTTCAAAGGCCGCTGTCCTACCATTAGACGACCCCGCAATATTAATTTTCAAAACTCTCGAAAATCTTTTTTAAGAATCTTCTGCCACCTGCTGATTTCAGATACTTTTCTCTTTTGTGCGCATCAGCAAAATTATCAAATACTTCTTCGTGAATTATCTGCCAGGGTGTGTACCGTTTCGTATAGAAATGTCTGCCCCTTGTTATGCTCTCCGATCCTCCTTGATAGATCGTTTGTGACACCAACATAGCTCTTCTTGGCAACCATGCTTTTTAAAACATATACCGTAAACATAATCTGATTTGAGACGACCCGCCTAGACGAGCTAGGCGAGGCTGGCCCCGCATTTCAATAAAACTTCTACATGCCTTCTGGCGAAATGTTCGGGGACACATCTGACGACTTGCGCCTCCCATATTCTTTTAGAAGTTCCTCAATTCGCATGGTGGAAAACTGGAGAAATTCTTCTCTGGGCATGCCAAAACCCGCTTCACTGTCCGAAGACTCTAGTGCGGCACGCATCCGGTAGAGCTGTTGGTATTCTTTTTTCAGATCTTCCGGAGCCAACTCTGAAACGGGTTTTACTTTCTTGCCGGATGAGGTTTCTGCCAAGAGCGTCTCCATTCTCTTGAGCTTGCCCGCAACACCGCCCGGCTCGGCTTCCGCATCTTCAACTTGGGCAAGTAAATCTTTGCGAGGTTCCGTGTTTTCCAGAAGCTCACTCCAGATATGTTTTGCCTCCTCCATTTCTTCCGGAGAAGGTAATTCCCGATGATGTTCTGATGACATAGAGATATGAATTATACGGATTTAATGTTGCGCGTTTCGTTTTGCTTAAGCAGTTCTCCCATTTCCACGATCGCAAGTTCAAAGACAAGCTGGGGAAATGACGTACGCTTGAGTTCAACGTCTTTATCCATAAGCAGCGACTGCATTTTGGCAAGCGCTTGCAGGGAAGCAAGCCCGGCGTGTCTTTTTAATACCTCCTTGTGATCGGGCGAGAGGTCTCGGGCAATGAGCGGCCCAAGCTTCTCGTCCAGTTTCCATAACAGCAGTTTGCGCACCCATTCGCACAGCATTCCCAGCATCAGTTCCACATCCTCTCCTTTTTCGTACGCTTCTATAAAATATGCGAGCGCATCGGCAGACTTTCCCTGCAGGATTTTCTCGGCAAGTTCCAGGGTGAGGTGCAGGTCCGCAAATCCCAGAATATCCTTTGCTTCTTCGTATGAGACATTCTTTTTTCCGATAAGGAACAGCTGTTCAAGCAAGGTCTCGGCATCGCGCAGGGAACCCGCAGCGCTTCGCGCGATCTCCCCAAGCGCCTCGGCCTGAACGCTCATACCTTCTTTTTTTAAAATACGTTCAAGCTCTCCCACGATCTCCTCGCGTCCCAAAAGCCGGAAATCAAAACGCAAAGCCCGGGAAAGAATGGTATCGGGAACCTTTGCTATCTCGGTAGTGGCAAGAACGAATATCGCGTGTTTCGGAGGTTCCTCAAGGGTTTTTAAAAGAGCATTAAACGCTTCTTTGGTGAGCATGTGGAACTCATCCACGATATAAACCTTGTACTTCCCATGCATCGGCGCGAATTTTATTCCCTCCCGAAGCTCGCGGATATCGTCAATGCCGCGGTTTGAAGCGGCGTCTATTTCAATAAGATCCAGCGAGCGCGATTCGGTTATCTCTATACACGACTGGCACTCATTGCAGGGTTCTACGCCCTTCTTTTGGCAATTTAGCGCCTTTGCAAATATCCGGGCGACGCTAGTTTTTCCCGTTCCGCGTGGACCCGTAAAAATGTACGCATGTGGCACGCGGTCGGCTTTAAGCGCTCCTTGGAGCGTGCGCACCACGTGTTCTTGCCCCACGAGCTCTGAAAATTTCTGTGGGCGATATTTTCTATAGATCACGAGATTTTGCATATGCATTCGAAAACTCCAATCACTATAACACAAAACCGCCGAAGTTCAAATTTAAATTATTCATTTTATGATATAGATATAGAAGCGCTTGACATTTACTCCTTGTGAACGCATACTAAGAAATACAAACAGAACATTCCAAATGGAGGAAATATGAGCACTCCACAGTTCCTGACCGAAGATCAAAAGCGGAAGATCTGGAATGTCATTCGGGAGAATACCCTGCCCGACGACCGGAACCCACAAGAAGTCATCCGCGACATCTACAACGGCGACGAGGAAGCATACCTTTTCGACATGGCACGCTATCATGAAGTCGCGCTTGACGGCTAAGAACGCATCTCTTTCGAAACTTAAGACCATCCCCGCAATCTGGCGGGGTTTTTCTTGTTGCGCGAACAGACTTGACACGCTAGAGATGGCGAGTTATATTATATCCCGTACTTTGCTATCAGGTTTTCTATAGGAGGATCTCGAGATGATTTACATTCTGAATGAACTTATGGAAATGTTTCAGGATTGGCCACTTGGTACAATCGCTGGCATTCTCCTCGCATGTTTAGTTCTCGTAATTATCGGACTTGTGGCATGGCGCGTATTTGTAGCCATCGATTCATGGTTTTTGGCCGAGAGAGCTGGCAAGGGCAGGATTTCAAAGAAAGAATTCAATCTCGCTCACGCGGTAACCGGTCTTTTCCTCGTAGTTGACGACGAATATATAGTGTATGTGGAAGTGGATGGTCGGAAAGGCTCCATCATGATCGACAAAGCGCGATACAGTAAACTGTCACAAGATGAGTGGGTTGATGTGAGTTACTCGGTAGGCAGAATCTCCGGTTGGGCCCATATCAAAACCCTATCGCAGTCCACCGTGACTGTATAACCATCGGGCATCACCCAGTGGTTTTTTCTTTTCAGAAAACTTTCAGCGATTGAGCCAGAAAAACTTCCACATTCCTCCTTCACAATGCCACGGACGAGCAAGCGACCTATAACTTTAAACACTATTTACAGAAAGAGATATTTTCTGTATCCTATACAGTTGGTTCTTTGAAAAATTATATACTGGAAAAAGAAGGAGGGCGCATGACGGCTCGTGAGCGGCTTTTGCGGCTGGAAAAGATTCAGCGCGTACTGGGCTGGACGCTGGTAATGAACCTCAGCGCTTCTCTTATCAAGATCGCGCTTGGTTTTACAACAGGAATGCTTATGATCGTTGCGGACGGATTCCACTCCCTGGGCGACTCGCTTTCGAATGTCGTTGGTTTTGTGGGCATTAAACTTGCCAAGAAGCAACCGGATAAAACATATTCCTACGGATACGACAAGTTTGAGTCGATCGCGACGATGCTCATCATTTCTCTGATATCCGTTACCTGCTACAAAGTTTTTGAGGGCGGTATCGAGAGATTCTTAAACCCACATCCTGTTAAGATTCCCACTTTAGCACTTGCGATTCTCGTCGCATCCATGGCAATAAATCTCGCGACAGTTCTCTATGAGGGTGGCGCCGGAAAAAAACTGAAAAGCGGATTACTTATTGCCGATGCGAGCGAAACCAAAGCGGATCTTGTGATCTCGGGAGGAGTTCTGGCAAGCGCAGGGATCATGGCGTGGACAAGCTGGTGGCAGGTTGATGGTATCGTAACGCTCCTTATCGGTTTTTCCATTCTGCGGGTTATTTGGGGAATGATCTCTCCGACCGTTCGCGTACTTGCGGATGCGCAAGCGGTGCCGCCGCAGGACGTCATCAAGGTGGTTTTTTGCGTGCCGGGGGTTGAATTTTGCCATGCGGTCCGTTCGCGTGGGCCTGAAGAAGGATTTTTTCTTGAATTGCATATTGGGGTAAGGAAAGACCTGACGGTTGAAAAAGCCCATGATGACATCTGTCATCGCGTCAAGCGTGCACTGCATGACGCCTTTCCGGGCTTGAGATCGGCAAACATCCACATTGAACCGGATAACGCGCCGGCCCGGGAACGCGCAAGCAGTATTTTTAAAGAGAAAGATCCGTATGACTACTCGTAGATCTATATTATATCCGCCACACTTTGTGTAGCGGATTTTTTCTTGCTACACGGGTAAAAGCAAATAACCCCAAACGCCATTGACGGCATGAAATATTTTCTGTATCCTATACAGTTGGTTCTTTGAAAATTCATCCCAAAGACCGTTCGATGCGAAAGGAATCAAATATGACCGAACAAAGGGTTGATGTCGTCATTGTGGGAGCGGGTGTGACGGGTGCCGCGATCGCGTGGGCATTAGGTTATGCAAACATCCAAAACACAGTGATTATTGAAAAAAATCCATGGGTGGGGCAGGTGAATTCGCATCCCATGAACAACGCGCAGACTTCGCACGATGGAGGCACCGAGACCAACTACGGCCTTGCTCATGCCCTGGAAGTGAAGGCGTGCTCGGACATGCTTCGCGCGTATTGCGTGAAAAGAAACGACCCTCTGCTTTTTCAAAAGCGTCTCCGGATGGCGCTTGGAGTGGTCCAGGACGAAGTTGAAATGCTACACAAACGATTCATGGAATTTGCCCCGTATTATTCCGATTTGCACCTTGCAGAGAGAGAAGAGCTGGCAAAGCTCGAGCCGAAAATCATGGAAGGAAGAGACCCCGCCAAACCCATCTGTGCTTTGGTGAGCACCGAGGGTTATATCGTAAATTATCAGCGGCTCGCGGAATGTTTGCTTGAGGATGCGATGAAAGAAGCCGGGAAAAATAATGTCCGGCTTGAGGCGCTGTTCAATACGGGAGTAAAATCCGTAAGCAGAAATGGCGGAGGATTTATTCTGGAAACGGATACGGGGATGCGATTTTATGCGCGGGAGGTCGTTTTTGCCGCCGGCGCCTACAGTCTGCACTTCGCTCATCAGCTCGGATACGGCAAGGAATACAGCATTCTTTCCGTTGCCGGAAGCTTTTTCTCCGCAGGCCACCTGTTGGATTCCAAGGTCTACCGATGCCAGATAGAGGGTCTGCCCTTCGCCGCAATCCACGGAGATCCGGATATCCTGAACATGAACGATACGCGATTCGGCCCGACCACAAAACCGCTTCCGCTCATGGAGCGCTATCACTATGAGACTTTGTGGGATTATCTGAAGCTGTTCCTCAGGTCTCCCTGGGCGGTGGGGCACGGAATATGGAGTTTGGGGAAGATACTTGCGAACAGACGCATTTTGAGCTATGTATCGAAGCACTTTTTGTACGACTTGCCCGTCATCGGCAAAGCGCTTTTCTTGCGCGAGGTCCGCCCCATCATTCCCACCATCCGCTACAAAGATCTCAAACTTCGGCGGGGTGCGGGAGGCATTCGCCCGCAGATCATTAATCTTGCAAAAGGAGAGATGATCATGGGTGACGTCACCATCGAAGGGGAGAGTTGCCTTTTTGTCACTACGCCTTCTCCCGGTGCGTCCGTGAGCGTGTACAACGGAATGCGCTTTGCCAAGTACATCGTGCATTCCCTTGGAGAAGACTACCGGTTTGACGAGGAACGATTCAGGAAAAACCTGGGACTTTAGAAATTATGAAAGAGAACCGCATGGACATTGTCCATGCGGTTTTATTTGTTAAAACATGACTACTTGCTTATTTAACAAAATATCAAGGACATATCCGGTTCTCTCGGATCATGAGCGAAGAACTTCTCTCATGACTCCTCCCTGCCGGATATAAGCAAGTAGCAGTGGATTTGAGATTTTTTTCTCAAATTGCCGTACGTGTTGACGTTTACCATTCTATCTGCTACAATGTATTTTGGTAATCCTAGCCATTCTTTTACAACGGAGGTAGTAACAATGAACATTTACGCCAAACCAGGAAGCAGGGTGGTATTTTCTCATCCGAATAACGGATACCCGGGTGACCAGAAAAATGCTCAACGGCATTTGCAAGTCGGCCACACGTATACCGTGGAAAGAACAGAGGTTCACAGTTTCTCTACCAGGGTATTTTTGCAGGAGGTTCCAGGAACTTTTTTCAACAGCGTTCTTTTTGAAGACGCGAAAAACGGACAATAGTTCATGCGTCTCCTCGCGCTTTTAGGCCGCCCGATATCATCCGGCGGTTTTTTATTTGCATGTTTCTTTCGGAAAAAGTGATGCGCCGTTCCTGGTAATACAAGGAACGGCGCAAGCCCCCGCTCGCTTTGCGAGCTCACACCAATGTACATTGGTGTGGGGGCAAGGCGATGCTTAGACGGTAGCCGGTTTTGGATGGAATTCCGCATCGCGGCAGTTAGTGATGAGCTTCCACAGCGTTATTACGGAAATCGCTCCGCTGGCACCGACCTTTATAACATTTTCCGGAACCTCCATCTCGGTACGGACAACGACACAGAGCTCCATCAACTCGACCAATTCATGCATCGAGTTGAGCATACAGTAATCTGTCCACTTGAATTTTTCGGAAAACAGCGCAAAGTATGCTGGCCGAATTCGTATGGGCGTCTCTGCCGGTAGATTAACTGCAAGGCGATATCTTTCCCGCTGCTGAATCGCAAGCTCCACGTCGGCATCTGCCGCAGCCATGGTAAGGCCGTTGTGCGTCCAGACGTGGATGCGGGGTTTGGTGGAAATGAGCTGCCGGTTGCGCTTCTTGAAAAAAATATCCCAGGCCACAGTGTACAAGAACATGCTGGCAACTACGCCAAGAAAGGGCAAGTACATTTTCGGATACGAATTGACGGACAAATAAGCATGACTAGCGTGTGCCGCCAAAAAGGTGATTAGGCTAGCCACTACCCCAAGTCCGGTCCAATGTGTTTTCAAAATGCCAACCAATTTCTGTATCATTGCCTTTCTCCGTTCTGTTCTTCGCCTCCCCATTTCCCCGTAGGGTTCCTTTGGCAAGCTTAAGATAACATTGTCTGTCAGCAAGCCGAAGTTTGTTGAGTAAGGGCTTACGAGAGCACTCAAATAAGGCTATTTTTGAGTGTAATTACATTATAGCATATAAAATATAATTGTCAAGATTGACATGGGAATAAGAAAGAGGAATGCTGAAAAATAACGGAGGTGCCGAATGACACGCATTGAAGAACTGGAACAGGGCTTTGGAGAGCATCCATTCTCCAGGCTCCTTGGCGCAAAACTGGAGAGACTTGAGACGGGCTTTGCAGTCGTGAGCGCCAAAGTTACTCACGAGATGCTTATTACACAGGGAATGGTGCAGGGCGGAGTTTCCTTCTCTATTGCCGACTTTGCCGGAGTATACGCGGCAATGTCGAGGATTTCCGCGGGACACACCCCGCTTGCGAATGTCCACGGGGACTACTACGGTCCTTTTCGAATCGATGAGGTTATTCTCGCCCGGGCCGACGTGGTAGCCATAGACAAGAAGTCTTTGCACGTTATCGTTGAGGTTTTCTGCGGGTCAGAAAAAAGGGCTCATTTCACATTGCGCTTTGCAAAACCTAAAGAGTAGCCGCACATCCGCCGAACGGCGGATTTTTAATATGAATCCTTTGGTGTATGATGGATTTTGTGGAAACGCAACACACAAACACAGAGATGGCGGTTTTTGGTGGTGGTTGCTTTTGGTGCACGGAGGCGGTATTTAAAATGCTCAAGGGCATTATTTCGGTAATGCCGGGTTACGCAGGAGGGACAAAGGCGGATCCGACCTATGAAGATGTCTGTGATGGCAGAACGGGACATGCGGAAGTTATCCGCATCACGTATGATCCGACGAGTATCTCTTTTACGGATCTTCTTTCGGTTTTTTTCTCGACCCATGACCCCACAACAAAAAACCGGCAAGGAAATGACATAGGGCCGCAGTACCGGTCCATTATCCTGTATACGACCAGGGAACAAAAACAGGAAGCAGGGCAATTTATCAAGGAACTCAACGAATCACACTCCGACGGCGGCGCTATCGTGACCGAAGTTAAGGAGCTTACCCATTTTTACGAAGCAGAAAATTATCACCGTGATTACTATGCAAAAAATCCGCAGAATTCCTATTGCGAACTTGTCATAAATTCAAAACTGGAAAAAGCGCAAAAGAGATTCGCCCAGTTGCTTAAGGACATTCCGTAATATCTGGTGAGTACGTGGGCGGGATTTTCGTGATATACTTCCCCATATGACTACTATTCTCGGGCAGGAAGAAGCCCAACGGATAAGCCGACTTGCCGAAGGATCAGAAGATCCGCAGCAGACTGTACGGCTAACCGAAATGCTGCTGCAATTTGCCGTTGATCGCGGCGCGTCCGATGTACACATTGAGCCGTATGAGCAAGACGTTGTCTGCCGTTTTCGCATTGACGGCTTGCTGTATGATGCCTGTGTATTTACCAGACCAACGCACGAGAAAGTGCTTGCGCGCATCAAGGTGCTTGCCAATCTTAAGATAGATGAACATCGCGTGCCGCAGGATGGGCGCTTTGTGGGAAAGTTCGGGGAGAAAATGGTAGATTTTCGAACTTCCGTTCTGCCGCTCATGTTCGGGGAAAAGATCGTGCTACGCGTACTCCCGCGCGAGGTAAAAATGCTCGCGCTTACGGAATTAGGATTTGACGAACACGCCGCTACTACCATTCTGCAAAATATCCGGAAGCCCTACGGCATGATACTGGTATGCGGGCCGACGGGAGCGGGCAAAAGTACCACGCTCTATACGCTTTTGCAATCGCTCATTGCCGAACGCGGCGTGGGCGCCAACATCAATACTATCGAGGATCCCGTGGAATACGCCATCCCGCGCGTTAATCAAATACAGGCAGGAAGCGGCACGGGGCTTTCGTTCGCAGTGGGGCTGCGGGGCCTTCTGCGCCAGGATGCCGATGTCATTATGGTAGGGGAGATACGCGACCGGGAGACCGCCGAAGCTGCCATTGAGGCGTCATTAACGGGCCGCATTCTACTCTCGTCACTGCATACGCGCGATGCCGTAGGCGCGCTCATCAGACTTTTGGAGATTGGTATTGAGCCTTATCTCATCGCATCCGCCGCAACGCTTATGATCGCGCAGCGTCTGGTACGGATGCCCTGCGCCCACTGCGTTGAGTCTTACACACTTGATCCGGACGTCTACAAGGGTCTAGAGACGCGGTACGACCTTGGACGCATCATTGATGATATTGAAAAGCGTATGCCGCATCTCACGCCAATTCCACGCCCGCCCATGCTTTTTCGCGCCAAAGGCTGTGACGCGTGCATGCATACCGGCTTTAAGGGCCGCACTGCGGTTTTCGAAGTGCTGGATGTGAGCGATGCGATGCGGGCTCTTTTACAGAAGCGCGCGTCCGCCCAGGCTTTACGCGAACAGGCTCTGCAGGAAGGCATGGTCACGATGTTTCAGGATGGATTTGCCAAGGCGCTTACCGGACGCACCGCGCTTGAAGAGATACTGAAGGCAACTCTTGAATAATGTCTCGCGGATAGTTCGTAAAACGCGATTGGCCCTACCTTTAGTAACATGAAGCAAGAAAAACCCATGCCGAAAACGGAAGATGGGTGGAAAGAAAAACTTACTCCGGAGCAGTATGCGGTGTTGCGTCAGAAAGGAACCGAGGCGCCGTTTTCCGGTGGATACGTTCATGAAAAAAGAAGCGGAACGTACAACTGCGCGGCATGCAACAATCCGCTTTTTTCCTCCGATGCCAAATTCGATTCGGGGACCGGATGGCCGAGCTTTGACCAAGCTCTACCCGAAAGCGTGGAGCATGTGAGTGATGCAAGTCATGGAATGAACCGCACGGAAGTTGTCTGTAAAAAATGCCGGTCCCATCTTGGCCATGTGTTTGACGACCTGCCTCGCTTTGCGGGCAAGGCGGGCGGTCCTAGCACGGGGAAGCGATATTGCATGAATTCCGTTTGCCTTGATCTTGAAGAGAAGTAGGCACGGTTTGAATTTTATCCGGCGCGAGGTATACTATCAAGCACAAGAGGTGTCATCATGAGTGTTCTTTTCAATAGGCCTGACAACGGGGAGGCAGATGATTTCAAGGGACCTGTGCTGATATGGATAGAGCCAAGACCAGACGTTCCCTGGCATCGGGCGTACCACATAAACCGGATTATTTCGGAAGAGTCGCACTACTATGACATTTCGGAGATCGACAATACGACTCCGGAAATTATCAAGCGCATCTCGGATGTTGACGGGATTGCGAGAATCGGCATTGAGCTAACTTGCGTGCGAATTTCCCTTCGTCAAAATCTTGACTGGGAGAAAGCATGGCCTGCCATTGAGAAGCGCATCATAAGCATGCTCATGCAGTTTGCGAGAGAAAAGGACAGCGAAGTCGAGTGTCTCGAGCGTCTTGTCCACTGATTTTTCCAGTGCCGCTCCGTGTACGGAGCGGTTTTACTTTCAAGTGACAGAAAATCCATCACCAGATTCTTGCAGTAAGCAAAGGCCTTTGGCAAGGGCCGAGTTTTTGCTACCGGGTCAGCCCGATCCCGGATCGGAAACTTGCAAAAGGAGTGTCTCGGTAAGAACTAGTATTGTGCCATCCGGCGCTTCAATGCTATCGCGCATATCGATAAATAATTCATGGCGATACTGTTTTACGATCTTTCCGTCCGGAGAGGCAATGATAATGCGGCGGTTTTCTTCGTCGAGAATTGCAAGAAGCTTGCTTCCTTTAAGCCCCCGAAGGCGCACAGTGCCGCCAAAATTCTCGGAGATGCCAAGCGTCTTGTCGCTTGTGACTTTCCCCCCGACGACTTGCAGAAGCCGGTGGTCTTCGGAAAGAAGATAGAGGGCAGGTGAGAGCACCGCGGCTCCGCGCCACGCAAGCGCGTTATATTGTTTTCCAAGCGCAAGAGGCGTAAACACATCAGACTTTTTTTCGTTGAGCATTTTACGCGCGATGGGACCATTTTGCGAGACGGCGAAGATTTCTTTTACGCCGCTTACCAAAAATACAGGCTCCGTAATGGTTTTTGGAATTCTGATATCCTGCTCCCGGTACGTTTTTGTTTGCGGCTCAAAAACCGCAAACATGTCCGGCGTCAATAGCGCAAGACGCTTTTGGCCCTCCGCCGTTACGGCGACTGCCAGCGTCTTTTTTTGGCTTATTATGCCGGTTATAAGGAACCGCAGATTTTGGTTTTCAGTGACGCGTAATAGCTGCACGAAACTTTTTTCGGCAATGATATAGTCGTTCATTTCTCCTTCCAGAAGGATTTCCGGTGAAAATTCAATGGCAAGCTTGGAAAAGTCGGCAAGGACAAAAACAGATATGGGCGTGATCCGGTCTATCTGCCGGATGGCATTTTCCAGAATGAGACGGACTTCCTCGGTCTCTTCGGGAATATTCTTCTGGAACAGCGATCCGTTCAGAGCCTGAAGCGAATCGGCGAGCATCGAGCGTTTTTGAATTTGCGATACTTCCTGTTTCTCCGTCCGTATCCGCGCCGTCAGATCGCTCATCCGATCACTTAACAGTACACGCGATGTCGTCTCCTCATGGGTGCGTACGATATGCGGAATCATTCCGGTAAGTAATAATATTGAGACTACCGGAAGAAGGACGTACCAACGAAGAAGGTATCGTGTTGCGCCCGACGCAAAGATCTTAAAAGGCGTGCGACGCATTTTTTCTCGGGGAATTTCTTCTGCAAAATCATACTTTTCTCTGCCGCCCGGCGCCATGCTTTCCAGCATCTGGTTGATCATTGAAGGGGAGGCTCTGGGACTTCGCGGGTTGGGAGAGGCAAGGTTCCTATGGTTCGGACGCGTCTCCGGGCGAGAAGTATGATGCAAAAATTCTCCACCGTCTCCCAGGGAAAGATCGGGTTGCTCGATTGCCGAGGTATTTGAAATGCGCGTGATGATGGCGGCTGCGGCACGGCCTTCGTTATTGATATCCTGGGCAAGATGCAGTTTTGCATGTTGTGTGAGTTCTTCAAGCAGGGGGGGCGAGAGAAACACCGAATCTATCTTTTCAATGAGCGAAGTGTCGATAAAATGAGGCGTTACCGCCAAAAGCTGGTCTTGGGCCATAAGCCTTCCGCGCACAAGGTGCGTAAAGGGATATGCGGAAGTGGTTGCAAGCTCCGGAGCGTTTTTGTGGCTTATGGAGCTTATAAGTTCACCCCGCACCAAATACGAAAAAACCGAACCCGTTTCGCTCACGAGAACTGCGCCGTCCGCAATGACCATAAGATGTATATGGCATCGGGCGGGACGCGATGTGAACGTAGACGTTTCGATGTGTTCCTGCAGGTAGGTATTGAGTTGTTGAAGCGTGCGGTGGAAGCGTTCTTCCGGCAAGCCGTGCGCAGTGCGGTAGTATGTCCGCCGTACTTCCAAAAAAAGAGAATTTAGGAGCGTTTGTTCCTGTAAGGAAGCGTCTTCAATGTGTCCGATCATGTACAGATTCCCCAAGGGGATTTCGTTCACATGAGTCGGCTCATAGGCAAATGTTACGGCAACATCCGGGCTTCTTCTTGGCAAATGCACAAGCTCCCTCACCTCGGCTTTCAATGCCGGGAGCATTATGAGCGCTGAAGATTTTTTAGAGTCCTTTCTCATGGAAGCCCACGAAGGCCTTTAGTCGGCAGAATACCTGACTTACAAGTAGCATCAATGCTTACCTTGCCCTGCGGATCATTGAGAAAGATAGGATTGTATGATGTGCTTTCTGTACAGTAACGCCGTATTCTTGGACGGATGCCATGCACTTGGAACATGGTTCCCGCCCACGCGAAGCAAAAGTCCTTGCATCGCGCCCGCCCTTCATAATTACAGTATACTCCCTGCCGAGCCCCAGCACATCCTTGACGTTTTTGATTCATCATGATATTACGGAGACATTTCCCAAGATATCCATAGCTTATCCAAGGGATATCTCCTGACGCTTCATTACTTTTCTAAATAGAGGAAGCCAGAACTTAAAAAATCAAATAATATGCCAATCTCGGGAAACTTCTGTCAACGTAGGCGGCAGAGCATATTATTGCCTATACCATTTTTTAAAGAGTGTTATACTGAAAAAGTCCTTAACATCTATCCCATACCCGACGGTAAGGCGCCGGCGCTATGCTTGGCGTTTCGCGCTTCAAATGTCTGGGCTGAATTTTTTTATGCATTACGAAAAAGATATTTTAGGAGAACTTTTTGATTCCCCGGTGAAAGTAAAATCATTAAAGCTTTTTTTGCGCAACCCCAACGAGGCTTTTTCCATTAAGGACGGAGCCCGAAGGTTGCGGGTCGCATCAAGCGAACTTGCGCGTCAAATCAAGAAGTTTCTGGCCATTGATCTTATACGAACCCGTACGATACGGACGACAAAAAAAATCAAGCGGCGCGTCCGCATCAAGAAAGAAACGATATATCATATCAACCCACACTTTGCGTTTTTCAATGAATTGCGCAGCCTCGTGCTTAAATCGTCGCCGACCGCATGGGATAAAAAGATCGATGCCATAAAGAAGCTTGGCAGAGTTAAACTCGCAGTCATCGCGGGCCATTTGCTGAACGATGAAAAGGCGAGGCTCGACGTACTTGTCGTTGGCGATGCGTTGCATGCCAAATCCGTTGCATCATTTATGCGAGGTCTGGAGGCGGATGTCGGGAAGGAACTCCGTTACGCAGTGCTTCTTGCGCAGGAATTCATTTATCGGTACGGCATGTATGATAACTTCCTGCGCGATATTTTCGAGCGCCCGCATAAAAAACTCATCAATAAGATGAAAAATATCGTGGGTGACTAACGCGCGCGTAGCTCAGCTGGTTAGAGCGCTGCATTCACATTGCAGAGGTCCCCGGTTCAAGTCCAGGCGCGCGCACATTGCAGGGGGCGAAAAGCAAATGTCTTTGCTTTTCGCGGGGTGGAATACAGAAGTCTTTTATTCCACGGGCAAGTACGATGTTTCTGAAAAATGAGGACTTGCCTAGGAGGCTTCAATGTTTTTAATCGTATAAAAGCCGCCCAGGACTACAGGTTCGAATCCTGTACCGCCCACCAGAAACCGAAATACGCTCCTTGCGGGCGTGTTTTAATTTATCGTCTATGATAAGCTTTGCCCATGTCCCATCTCAACGTGGAAATAAAGGCAAGATGTTCCGATTCGGAAAGGATCAGACAGATACTCATTTCAAAGAATGCGGATTTTCATGGCAAGGACCATCAAATAGATATGTATTTCAATGTCCAGCGTGGACGGTTAAAACTACGTGAAGGGGACATAGAGAATTACCTCATTTACTATGAAAGAAAGGACAAGGAAGGCCCGAAAGAATCTCACGTAACGCTTTTTCCGACGACCCCAAGGACATCACTGAAAGAGATTTTGGAGAAAAGCCTTGGAGTACTTGTTGTGGTAGATAAAAAGAGGGAGATCTATTTTATAGAAAATGTGAAATTCCACATTGATGAAGTTGCAGAGCTTGGCGCTTTCGTAGAGATAGAAGCGATCGACAAGGATGGCTCTATCGAAAAAGAAAAACTACAGGAGCAATGCCAGCTTTATATGCAGTTATTCGGTATTAGCGACACTGACCTCGTTTCTGTCTCCTACAGCGACCTTCTTTTGAAGAAGTGACGGGATTTTGTTCGTTTTTATTTGATCATGACTAATTTAGTCATGATTAAAACTTAGTTTTTACAGGAAGAGACCTGAGAGGCCCAAGAGGCTCCTCTTCCTATTTTCCGGTAAATCCGTATACTGTATGAGGTAATGTATGCCGTTGTAGTCTAGGCCTTTTCCGCCTTTCTATCGGAAATTGAAAAGGCCGTAATCCCGGCGTACTCACCGGGGCCTAGCTGATTCAGCTGAGCATGCATTAAAAAATTACATGCCGTTGTAGTCCAGGTTTTCTCCTCTTGTATACCAGATTTGGAGAAAACCGTGATCCCGAGCGTAGCGAGGGCCTCAGCGAAAGCTGAGCCTCCAAAATCAATATGCCGTTGTAGCAAGGCGCCGCTCGCTGTGTTCTATCAACTTAGTAACGGCGCCGAAGTGCCGCGTACTCGCGGCCTCAGCGAAAGCTGAGCCTCCAAAATCAATATGCCGTTGTAGCTCAGCTGGTAGAGCAACTCCATGGTAATGGCTCGGTGACGTGAGAATGGATAATTACCTTTTAGTCATTATCTTTCCTCATTTACAGCACCGCTCTAAAACTGGAGATGACCTTCCAAATGGGTTAGAATAGCGAGTGGAAAAGAGATTTTCAAAATTGAAAATATGCCGTTGTAGCTCAGCTGGTAGAGCAACTCCATGGTGAGACATTTTGTCTTCTTGCCCATCAGATCGGAAACTTTCTGATGAATCCCGAATTACGGTTAAAGACCCACGCCGGGTTCAGACCGTGGCGTTTAAGAACGCCCGAACGACTGACAAGGGAGGCTTCTTCTCCGAAAGGAGAATGCTTAAGATACAGTCTAATCTCCTCGTATAGGGCAATATAGAGGTTAAGGAGGAGTGTGAATGAAGGAGTAGGTCGTCGGTTCAATTCCGACCAACGGCTCAAAGAAAAGATACTGCAGCAGTTTTGTTGCAGTATTTTTTATGGAGATTAAGTTCCTCGTTAATCGCTTCTGCGACTATGCGACACATTTTCGCGGTAACTCACCGGCGACGATCAAGCGATACCATTTCGTGGCCAACACGTTCATAAAGATGATGGGCGTGGAGGAAATAGAGCAAGTGAACAAAGACAACATCCGGGAGTTCTTCTTTAGGGGTAGGACAGAGCGCAATTGGAAGAGTAGCACCTTTATCAGCTGTCATAACACCCTTAAAGTATTCTTCGAGTGGTGCATTAAAGAAGGAAGAATGCGCGGACCCAACCCTACCGACGATACAGAACAACCAAAGTTAGAAAGGCGGTTACCATTGAAGCTGTCAAAACAAGACTCCATGCGATTGCTAGAGGTAGTCTACAACTATCCGCATGTATCCAAATTCACGCGCTATCGCAACCAGGCGATATTCGCGACATACATATTTGCCGGTCTACGCAAAAAGGAACTCTTGAAATTGACCTACACAGATGTAGATCTTGAAAACATGTCTATATTTGTCCGCCAGGGTAAGGGAGCCAAGGACCGGGTAGTTCCCATCTGTACGCGGCTTGCCGACATACTGCTACAGTACCTAGTAGAGCGGAAACGCCTACGCAAGACTTGTCCGGAGTTCTTTACCTCATTAACCTTCAATAGCGGATTTACGGACCATGGCTTAAAGCATCTGGTGGAGCAGACGCGAAAGATTTCCAAGATAGATTTTGGCATCCATAAACTTCGCCATACCTTTGCCACGCTCATGCTGGAAGGTGGTTGTGACATTTATAGTCTGTCCAAGATGATGGGGCATTCGGATATAAAAACGACCACCATTTACCTGGCAGCTAACATTGAGCATCTAAGGGGGCAGATAACGAAGCATCCGCTGAATAGCTGATAATAACCGCCTGGTTATAAATGCTTAGCAGTAAATTTGCATTTAGGGTAACTTGAACAGCCATAGAAATTACCGAATTTACCCTTTTTCGGCACTAACTTTTCGCTGCAATTTGGACAGGAGCCTTGTTTTATTTTAGCAAATGAGCCTCCGGGTAGTATGCGCGGCTCTGGATAGGAATTTTTTTGTTTCTTTTTAAAACCACCACGATGGAAAAAACTATTGCGGTGATATATGCCCTTTTTTGCCCTAGCAACAGATTTTGAATGACTGCTCATACGTGAGAAGTTGGTAAATTTACCCCACACCCTCGTTCACTAAAGTATATTTGATAATAAGATCGCTTCATTGAGTTTTTGGCATTAACTTAAAATTAGCCAAGCTTATTCCGCTACTTCAAGTGTGCCCATGCGCTCCTGCACATTCGCAGCAAGAGCAGCCAGGGCCTGTATGACTTGATCGGGAGAAGCACGTTGCACCGTCACGCCTTCTGGTAGGGAGGCTACGATTCGGGGGCGGCCCAATAGTCCTTCATCAAGTAATACCGCAATTCCGACATCGGTCTTTTTCCGGATCAAGCGCCCAAACCCCTGTTTTAACTCTAGGGCGGCAAGTGGCTCATAATACCCTTCAAAGCCATTCCCGCCGTGCGCGTCTATAAAATCCATGCGTGCCCGTATAACCGGTGCACTCGGTCGCTTGTACGGTATTTTAAAAATGAACAGACTGCGCAGAGAATCTCCTGGGACATCAACCCCTTGCCACAGCGTTAGCGTCCCTATCAATACCGAATTAAGATCTTGCCGAAATTCGGATAACACAGAGCTCGCAGATTTCCCACGCGCCTGCTTTAAAAGAAGTATATTTTTTTGCGTAAGAGCTGGGTAAAGCAGCTCGTAGAGTTGTTCTACTTGTTCATGACTTGAGCAAAGTACCAGAGACCCTCCATCCGATGCGATAATAGCATCTTGCAGGAATGCCGCAGCTTTCTGGAAGTGCTTAGCTTTTCCTTCCTTGTACGCAATCCCCTTTGGTACAAAAAAACGAACCTGTTGTTCATAATC
>JAUSGO010000030.1 GCA_030649025.1 bacterium
CTTTGCCCCCTCCGCCGGTCGTGAGTCAGACAACTCCAAGCCCCGCAACTTCTTCGGTTCAGGCAAACCCGGAACCAGCCCCGCCCAAAGAAGCCACTTCTACTCCTCCGGAGCCAACTCCTGCCCCAGTGGCGCCCCCGAGCCAAGTTGCTCCTGCGCCCCAGGAGAATACTGCCCCACCCGCAGAGCCAGCGGTTGCCACGCCAAGCACGGGTAAAATTCTTTTTTACGAGATACAGATTTCTGGCGGGACCGGAGCCACGAAGCATGATTTCATCCGAATTTATAATCCAAACGGGTTTAATGTGGATATAAGCGGATGGAAATTAAAAAAGAAAAGTAATAGCGGAACAGAGTCTTCTGTTAAAGTTATCCCAGGCGGTACGGCGCTCGTTCCCGGCGGAACTTTGATGTGGGCAAACAGTGAAGATGGTTTTGCCACAACGATTGGAGCGCAACTTTCCACCACCGTCACAATCTCCGCGGACAACAGCATCGCCCTTTTCGATTCAAGCGGAAACATTATAGATTCTGTGGCCTGGGGCGATGGAGCGAATCAATATATAGAGGGGGCGCCTTACCCGACAAACCCGGAAGGCGGGCAGATACTCCGCCGAAAGACGGACGGCCAGGTTTTGAAGGATACCGACAACAACGCTACGGATTTTTCGGTTTAGGAATATTCTGCTTTGCCAGGGTTTTTCGCTAGGTAGCAGGATTATTTGCTCTTGTTGGTTCAGCGATTTGCGAACAAAAAGTAAGCGACAACGCTGGAGGCTATCAAGATAGCAACAATCCCAATTATCAGCCAAATTTTATTACCGGAGGGTTTGACCGGTGGCGGAGTTGGGGCGGAATGCTGCGCCACTATCCTGTCTGTCTGGACATCAACGGATTGATTCGCCGTTTGCGCCACGGGTCCTGCCCCCTCTGCCGGTTTTGTGAATTGTTGCGCGTCTTCCAAGGCTGCCCGTTCTTCGTTTGCCTTAACAACAGCGAACACATTCGCGATTTCCGCCGGACTACGGCCCATGTTGAGCAGAGCGGTATGAATTGCGTCTTCCGACAGGCCGTTTAGTTTGCCTTCGACTACGAAACGGAATAAATCTACGTTCATATGTAGATTATACCCTAGTTTCGCGCGTGTTATAATTAGGAAATCTAAAACCCCCGCACCTAACGAAGAATTTTATTGATTTTTTTTATCTTTATTTTCCTTTTGGAAGCATGTAGCGATTGGATTTTGGAATTATCAGTGCTTTGGAAGAAAATAAACAAATCAGGTTCTTCGTTAGGTGATGGGGTAAAGGTCGGATAGTATAGAACTAATAAAATGGTTTCACAAAGTTGGTTTGATATTTTGGGAGGTTCGCTCCAAAACCTTTGGCTCGGGGTAGCCGGGTTTATGCCGAATTTTATTTTGGCAATAGTGGTGTTCGTTATCGGCCTGATTGTTGCCTCGCTTGTCGGGACGGTAGTGGAAAAAGTTTTTGAGTCCATAAAGCTGGACAGCTTAATCCAGAAGCTCGGGTTGGGGCCCTATTTTGAGCGGGCCGGCATAGAGCTTAAGAGCGCGCATTTTTTGGGCAGGGTTTTCTACTGGTTTATTCTTACCGCGTTTATCCTGGCTGTCGCCGACAGCTTAAGGCTGTTTGCCCTGTCTTCGTTCCTTAGGGATGTGCTTACCTATATTCCGAACGTGATTGTCGCGGCCTTGATTTTGCTTTCCTCGGTGGTGGTTGGGAATTTGGCGAGAAAGCTTATGACCGCGTCGGTTATGGGCGCCAAGCTTCACGCCGCGAAGTTTTTGGGGGCGCTCGTCTGGTGGGCGATAGTGACTTTCGGTTTCTTTACCGCGTTAAGCCAGCTTGGCATCGCAATCGCGATAATCCAAGCCCTTATTACCGGCTTTATCGCAATGCTCGCGCTTGCCGGAGGCTTGGCTTTCGGTTTGGGCGGTCGTGAATATGCCGCGCATCTTTTGGCGAAGCTGAAGAATGCTACTGAGAGTGAGTAGCCCCGACGCAAGGTCGGGGTTCCGACTTTCGTTTTGCGAAACGTCGGAAAATCTAGAATGTAGTAGTTGAATCTGCTACAATTATAAAAATCGTCCGCCGAGATCTGCTTTGGGTGTGTGCCGCTTTAACGTGTGAGGCGTTTAAGCGAGCCTCGCTCCTCTATAAAGAGGAACGAGAAGCGCCAAGAGCAGATGGAAGCGGGCGATTTTTTTGTTTGCAAAAGTTTTCGTTATTGCTAAGCTATATTTAGCAAAAGTGAAAGGAGACAAAATGTCTTCTTTAAAAATTGAACAGGGCCGGAAGATTCTCGGAATGATTGGCGACAAATCCGTCTCAGACGACGCAATCTACGACGCTTTCGTTGACTACACGAAAGACCGCTTTGACGGGCAGGGCGAACTGATTATTCCGACCCCCGAGGAAATTGATTTTGTTGAATATCTTGGAGGCGTTGCTCGCGCGGAAAGGCCCGAAGTTATGGAACGGCTTAGGAAATTTATTTCGGAAATGCACAAGGATTGCTGCGGACCGTTCGGACCATTTTGAGCGATACAATGCCCCTTATAATGGGGCATTTTCTTTTATAATGGAGCCCTTGACGAGTCAAAGGGTCTTCCTATATACTCATCCTTACGAATGAGAATCCAGAAAAAACCAATGAACCAAGCGGATTGAGCCCGTCATTTTGACGTAGAGCCAAAGCCGCTTGTCTCAGGCGGTTTTTTCGTATGACAGAAGGACTGATTTTTGAAAATTGAAGTACGTAATAAACAGGTAAGAAGCATTACCCGCACGCTTATTTCAATTTTAGGCGCGCGGGAGAATAAACCAGCATTGGGATGGCTGGCATAAGGGCGAATGGTGGATGCCTAGACATCAAAAGGCGATGAAGGACGCAGCGTAGCGGCGATACGCCTCGGGAAGGTGCGTAGCAACCGATGATCCGGGGATTTCCGAATGGGGCAACCCAATTGAGTAAACCTCAATTACCTTGGCGCAAGCTAAGGTGCGAACCTAGGGAAGTAAAACATTTCAGTACCTAGAGGAATAAAAAACAAAATTCGTTCTCTGTTTACAGAGAACCATACCCTGAGTAGCGGCGAGCGAAACGGGCATAGCCTAAACCAGAAGTTTTTCGCAAGATTAGTTTTTGGGGTTACAAGAATTAGACACTGGATTTAACCGGTGGGCAGAACTCTAGTGCCCAGCGGTTAGGTCTAAGGGAAAGTTACAAAATCGTTTGTTAGTCGAATTTGCTGGAAAGCAAAGCCAGAGCGGGTGATAGCCCCGTAGACGAAAACATACGAACTTTTTAGTCTTTTTTCTTAAGTACTTCAAGGTAAGAAAGCCTTGAAGGAAGTCGCCTGTACTATCAGGCAAGGCTAAATACTTTTGATGATCGATAGTGAACTAGTACCGTGAGGGAAAGGTGAAAAGCAGGCCGGTGAGGCCGTTGAAATAGAACCTGAAACCATTTGTCTACAAGGAACTAAAGTCCTTATCTTGCGCAGCAATGCGCGAGATGGACAATAGTGTGCCTATTGAAGAATGATCCAACGACTTTGTGCGCGTGGCTCGGATAATCCGCTTAGGCGGAGGATCCACAGGGAAACCAAGTCTTAAAAGGGCATACTCCTTTATTGGAGTGGTCGCGCGCATAAGACTCGAAGCCGGAAGAGCTTGCCTTGGGCAGGATGAACATGGGAGAAATCTCATGGGAGGTCCGTACCGGTGAGTTGTGCAACACTCTCGGATGACCTGAGGTAAGGAGTGAAAAGCTAATCGATTTCGGTAATAGCTAGTTCTCTCCGAAATAGTTTTAGGACTAGCGGCATGAAGTACCCGGTGGGGGTAGAGCACTGGATGATAGGTAATAGTCGAAAGACTGACCAATCAATCAAACTCCGAATACCATCGGCGGTATCATGGTAGTCAGTATGCGGGGGCTAAGCTCCGTGTACGTGAGGGGAACAGCCCAGACCACAAGCTAAGGTCCCTAAATTTGTGCTAAGTGTGAAAGGCAGTTTTGTACCGTTGACAGATAGGAGGTTGGCTTAGAGGTAGCCATCCTTTAAAGAGTGTGTAACAACTCACTATTCGATTGGTATGGGGCGCCGA